>NZ_JBFBJT010000083.1:0-32615 GCF_040686175.1 Streptomyces sp. NPDC086077
CCGGTAGCCCTCCAGGGTCAGGGCCCGTTCCAAGGCGTTGCGGATGGCGCGGTCGTCCTCGGCGAGCAGAACTGTCTGGGGCACCCGTCCAGTGTCCCGAAGGCCAGGGCCCGCCGCCGATGCCGTACGAACCGGCCCAGCCGATGTCGCCCGCCGCGCACGCGAACGGGTGGGAAGTGCGGCACCTCGCGGGTCGGGGGCGCGTCCGTCCCGGGCGCGCGAGGCGGGAGCGGGCCGGAGGGCCGTACGGAGGGCTGTGCGTGGGCCGGTTCGGAGGGCGCAGCGAAGGACACGGGGACCACCACCTGTGACGACGGATCGGTTGCCGCCCACGATGAGGTTTCGCGCCGCCGCCCGCTCCGGCCCGTGCACTACCGACGAGTTGTGGATAACGTCCTCACTCGAACGGGGAGTTCCGCACTCCGCCACGTCGGCGGGTCGCCCCCTACCGCAGTACGAACCCCGGATCCATCCCACCCAGCGCGTTCACGCACAGACAGTCCCGCTCCTCGTTCGAGGGCAGCGCCGCCACCGCGTCGAAGAGCACCCCGCGCAACCGGTCCACGTTCGCCGCGAACACCCGCAGCACCTCGTCGTGCGAGACGCCCTCCCCGGTCTCGGCGCCCGCGTCGAGGTCGGTGACCAGGTTCAGCGAGGTGTAGCACAGCTCCAGTTCACGGGCGAGCGCCGCCTCGGGGTGGCCCGTCATGCCGACCACCGACCAGCCCTGCGCCTGGTGCCACGACGATTCGGCGCGGGTGGAGAACCGGGGTCCCTCGATCACGACGAGTGCGCCGCCGTCCACCGGCTCCCAGTCCCGCCCGCGCGCGGCCTTCAGGGCGGCCGACCGTCCGGCGGGGCAGTAGGGGTCGGCCAGGGAGACGTGCACCACGTTCGGCACGGTGCCGTCGGGCAGCGGCAGTCCGTCGAAGTACGTGGACGCCCTGGACTTCGTGCGATCGACGAGCTGGTCCGGGACGAGCAGTGTGCCCGGCCCGTACTCGGGGCGCAGCCCGCCCACCGCGCAGGGCCCGAGAACCTGGCGCACGCCGACCGACCGCAGCGCCCAGAGGTTGGCCCGGTAGTTGATCCGGTGGGGCGGGAGATGGTGGCCGCGGCCGTGCCGGGGGAGGAACGCGACCCGCCGGCCGGCGATCTCGCCGAGGAAGAGGGAGTCGCTGGGGGCCCCGTACGGCGTGTCCACCTGGAGCTCGGTCACGTCGTCGAGGAACGAGTAGAAGCCTGAGCCGCCGATTACACCGATCTCTGCGTTCGCCATGACCAGCACAGTAGCCGTCGTGGGCGCGGCGGCAGGAGGTGGTGCCGCAAAGACCGAGAACCCCACCGGCCGTACGGCGGTGGGGTCCCGTGAGCGTGCGTGCGCCTCAGGCGGCGGTGGTGCTGGACGAGCTTCCCGTGCTCGACGCCTTCGAGTCCGAGGACGAGGACGACGAGGAGGACGAGGACGACGAAGAGGAGGACGTCGCAGACGACCCGGTCGACGCCGGCGAGCTGCTCGACGAGGAGCCGCGGCTGTCGTTGCGGTAGAAGCCCGAGCCCTTGAAGACAATGCCGACCGCGGAGAACACCTTCTTCAGGCGTCCCTGGCAGTTGGGGCACTCGGTCAGGGCGTCGTCGGTGAACTTCTGCACCGCCTCGAGGCCCTCGCCGCACTCGGTGCACTGGTACTGGTAGGTCGGCACTGTCTTCCTCCTGGCACTCTCACTCGATGAGTGCTAACGACGGTCCATAGTGACGTATTCCTCGGGCTCAGTCCACTGTGACCGGCGCGCGGTGACCGACGCCACGTGCGACGGTGCGGCTCCGGGGCCGGGCGTCCAGGCGCGACCGGAGCGCGACCAGGGTCACCAGCGCGAGCGCCGTGCCCCCGAGCGGGACCAGGAATCCGGCGCCGCCCCAGAACCGGTCCTCCAGCTGTCCGGCGACCGTGACGGCACCCGCCTGACCGAGCGCCACCGCGCCGGTCAGCCAGGTGAAGGCCTCGGTGCGCGCCCCGGCCGGGACCAGGCTCTCGACCAGCGTGTAGCCGGTGATCAGGGCGGGTGCCACGCACATGCCGACGAGCAGGCCGAGCCCGGTGAGCAGGAGCACCGAGTGCGCGGCCCACAGACCGGCGGCGGCCAGCGCGAGGGCGCCGTAGCCGACGACCAGGCGGCGTTGCGGGGCCGCCTTCCAGGCGACGGCGCCGCACGCGATGCCGGAGAGCATGTTGCCCGCGGCGAAGGTCCCGTACAGGACGCCGTTCAGGCCGGGCTCGCCGATCGACTCGGTGAACGCGGCCAGCGACACCTGCATGCCGCCGAAGACGGAGCCGATCCCGAGGAACGCCACGGCCAGCACCCGCACCCCGGGGACGCGCAGCGCGAAGGCGTGCTCCGCGCGCGCGTGCCCGTCGGCGCCGACGACCGGCTGCGTGCTCTTCTGCGCGGCGAACAGCAGACCGCCCACCAGGGTGAGCGCGGCCTCGGTCACCAGGCCCGCCGCCGGGTCGACGGCGGTGCACAGGGCGGTGGCCAGCAGCGGGCCGACGACGAAGGTCAGCTCGTCCGTGACGGACTCGAAGGCGGCGGCGGTGGTCATCAAGGGGGAGCCCTGGAGCTTCACGCCCCAGCGGGCGCGCACCATGGGCCCGATCTGCGGGACCGAGGCGCCGGTGGGGACGGCCGCCGCGAAGACCGCCCACAGGGGGGCGTCCGCCAGCGCGAGTGCCGTCAGGGTGAGGCCCGCGAGGGTGTGCACCAGCACACCGGGGAGCAGCACGGCGCGCTGTCCGAAGCGGTCGGCCAGGCGCCCGGTCCAGGGAGCGAACAGCGCCATGGAGACGCCGGTGACGGCCGCGGCGGCGCCTGCCGCGCCGTACGAGCCGGTGGTGTGCTGCACCAGCAGCACGATGGAGATCGTCAGCATCGCGAACGGCTGACGGGCCGCGAAGCCGGGAAGCAGGAACGTCCAGGCGCCGCGCGTGCGCAGCAGTTGCCCGTAGCCGGGGCGGGAGGACTTCGACGAGGTGACCGTGGATGCCACGGCCCTTGCCTTTCTGCCGCCTGGTAGCGCGGCCCGCTTGTGGTGGGCCGGGGCGCCGAGAGCTGTCCTCTTGCGCTGACTGCGGTAGATACCGGGGCCCACTGCGTCGAAGAGCGTTTCCGGCCGCCATACGGTCGCGCCAGCTCTGCGTCAGGCAGAGTTGGTTCGATCTGGGTGACGCCTGCATCGTACAGGGGTGAACGCTTGGTACGCCTGTGAAAGCGAGCACCATCGGCCTCACCCACCTGCGATTAGCTCGATCCGTTCGTCCCCAGCCATCCGGCCAGCTTGCCCCCGCGTCCGACCGCCCGCAGCCGCCGCTCGGCCGCGTCCCGGACCGGGTCCGTGGCCACCACGAGCAGTTCGTCGCCACGGCGCAGCACGGTCGTCGGCAGCGGTACGAAGGACGTCCCCTCCCGCACGACCAGGGTGACCGCGGCCCCGGCGGGCAGCCGCAGCTCGTTGATCTCGACGCCGTGCATCTTCGACCCGCGCGGGATGCTGACGGAGAGCAGGTGCCCGCGCAGCTGCTCCAGGGGCGCGGACTCGATGCCGAGGTCGGCGGCGGCCTCGGAGCCGTCGCGCAGGTGCAGGGTGCGGGCCAGCCAGGGCAGTGTCGGCCCCTGGAGCAGGGTGTAGACCACGACCAGTACGAAGACGATGTTGAAGATGCGACGGCTGCCGTCCACGCCGTTCACCATGGGGATGGTGGCCAGGATGATGGGCACGGCGCCGCGCAGCCCGGCCCAGGACATGAGTGCCTGCTCCTGCCACGGCACCCGGAACGGCACGAGGCAGAGCACGACGCTCAAGGGGCGCGCCACCATGGTGAGCACCAGCCCGATGAGCAGCGCGGGCAAGATGTCGTCGCCCAACTCGTGCGGGGTGACCAGCAGACCGAGCAGGACGAACATGCCGATCTGGGCGATCCAGCCGAGCCCCTCGGCGAACCCGCGCGTGGCCGGCCAGTGCGGCAGGCGTGCGTTGCCCATCACCATCGCGGCGAGATAGACGGCGAGGAAGCCGCTGCCGTGCGCCAGGGCGCCGGCGGCGTAGGCGGTGACCGCGATCGCCATCACGGCGATCGGATACAGGCCGGAGGCGGGCAGGGCCACGTGCCGCAGCCCCCAGGCGCCCAGCCAGCCCACCGCGATGCCGATGGCGGCGCCGATGGCGAGCTCCAGCAGTATCTTGCCGACCAGCACGTACCAGTGTTCGAAGGGTCCGGCCGTGGAGAACGAGACGACCAGGATGACCACGGGGGCGTCGTTGAAGCCGGACTCGGCCTCCAGCGTGCCCGTCACGCGCGCGGGCAAGGGAATCTTGCGCAGCACCGAGAAGACCGCGGCCGCGTCGGTGGAGGAGACCACCGCGCCGATGATGAGTGCCTGCCGCCAGTCCAGCCCGACCAGGTGGTGCGCCGCCGTGGCGGTGACCCCGACGCTCGCCGCGACCCCGACCAGCGCCAGCGCGCTGGCGGCGGGCAGGGCGGGTCTGATCTCCTTCCACTTCGTGCCGAGGCCACCCTCGGCCAGGATCACGACCAGGGCCGCGTACCCGATGACCTGGGTCAGCTCGGCGTTGTTGAAGTGGATGTCGCCGATCCCGTCCTGGCCCATGAGGACGCCGATGCCCAGGTACACGAGCAGGCTGGGGAGCCCGCTGCGCGAGGAGATCCGAACCGCGGCCACGGCGACGAGCAGGACGAGCGAGCAGACGAGCAGGAGTTCGTTGAGGTCGTGGATGTTCAGCGGCCGGTTCCTTCCCCTGACGAAGTTACTTCGTTACCTTACCTAACTCTTGACGATTTCTTGACGCTTGCCCGGGCAAGATCGAACGTCAGTCCGTGCCGGTTCCCCACTCCGCGTCAAGGGCCGCCGGGCCCTGCGCCTATGGTTGCTCCAGCACTCCAGTACCGCCTGCCGCTCGCGTTAGGACAGCAAGGACAGCGATGCCCCCCAACACCACCGCCTCAACGGGTCAGCAGCCCGGCAAGTCCGGCAGGAAGAAGGGGCGAAAAGCCCGACTGTTCGTACTCGTCCTGGTGCTGGCCGTCATCGGCGGCGTCGCCTACGGCGCGTACTGGTCCATCAGCACCGTGCGTGCCTCCTTCCCGCAGACCAAGGGCTCGATCACGCTGCAGGGCCTGACCGCGCCCGTCGACGTGAAGCGCGACGGCAACGGCATCCCGCAGATCTATGCCTCCTCCGACGACGACCTGTTCATGGCGCAGGGCTACGTCCAGGCGCAGGACCGGTTCTACGAGATGGACGTCCGCCGGCACATGACCTCCGGGCGCCTGTCGGAGATGTTCGGCAAGAGCCAGGTCGAGAACGACGAGTTCCTGCGCACGCTGGGCTGGCAGCGGACCGCGCAGAAGGAGTACGACACCAAGCTGTCCGCCGCCACCAAGAAGTACCTCCAGGCGTACGCCAAGGGGGTCAACGCCTACCTGGCGGGCAAGGACGCCGAGGACATCTCCCTGGAGTACGCGGCGCTCGGCTTCAGCAACGACTACAAGCCCGGGAAGTGGACCCCGGTCGACTCGGTGGCGTGGCTGAAGGCGATGGCCTGGGACCTGCGCGGCAACATGCAGGACGAGATCGACCGTTCCCTGATGACCAGCCGCCTCGGCCCGAAGCAGGTCGGCGACCTCTACCCGCGCTACCCGTACGACCGGAACCAGGTCGTCGTCCGGCAGGGCCAGTACGACGAGCTCAGCGCCACGTTCGACGGCGGCGCGAGCGGCACCTCCACGGAGAGCACGGACGGCGGCTCCACGGACGGCACGTCCGGAGCCGCCTCAGGCGATGCCGGGGCGTCCACGGGCACCTCGACGGACTCGTCCTCGTCCACCGACTCCTCGGGGTTCCAGAGCCAGCTGGCGGGCCTCTACGACGAGCTGGAGGACCTGCCCGAGGCCGTCGGCGTGAACGGCAACGGCATCGGCTCCAACTCGTGGGTCGTCGGCGGCGAGCACACCATCACCGGCAAGCCGCTGCTCGCCAACGACCCGCACCTGTCGGCGTCGCTGCCGTCCGTCTGGTACCAGATGGGCCTGCACTGCCGCACGGTCTCCAGCAAGTGCCAGTACGACGTCTCCGGCTACACCTTCGCGGGCATGCCGGGCGTGATAATCGGTCACAACCAGAACATCTCCTGGGGAATGACCAACTCCGGCGTCGACGTCACCGACCTCTACCTGGAGAAGCTCACCGGCGACGGCTACCTCTACGACGGCAAGGTGAAGCCGTTCACCACGTACGAGGAGACCATCCACGTCGCCGGCGGCACCCCCAAGAAGATCGTGGTCCGCGAGACCAACAGCGGCCCCCTGCTGTCCGACCGTGACGACGAGCTCGTGAAGGTCGGCCGCAAGGCCACCGTCGACACCGCGGCCCCCGACCGCGGCGACGGCTACGGCATCTCGCTGCGCTGGACCGCGCTGGAGCCGGGCAACACCATGGACGCCCTGTTCGCGATGAACAAGGCGGCCGACTGGGACGACTTCCGCGCCGCCTCGGCCCTGTTCGAAGTGCCCTCGCAGAACCTCGTCTACGCCGACACCGAGAACCACATCGGCTACACGCTGCCCGGAAGGATCCCCACGCGCGCGAAGGGCCACGACGGCTCGATCCCGGCGCCGGGCTGGGACTCCAAGTACCGCTGGAGCGGCTACGTCGACCAGGACGAGCTGCCCTACGAGTACGACCCGGAGCGCGGCTACATCGTCACCGCCAACCAGGCCGTCGTGGGCAAGGAATACCCGTACACGCTGACCACCGACTGGGGCTACGGCACCCGGAGCCAGCGGATAAGCGACCTGATCGAGTCCAAGCTCAAGGGTGGCGGCAAGGTCTCCACCGAGGACATGCGGCAGATGCAGACGGACAACAGCAGCGAGATCGCCAAGCTGCTCGTCCCGCAGCTGCTGAAGATCGACGTCGGCGACAAGGACGTGCGCGACGCCCAGAAGCTCCTGGAGGGCTGGGACTACACCCAGGACGCCGACTCGGCGGCCGCCGCCTACTTCAACTCGGTCTGGCGCAACGTCCTCAAGCTCGCGTTCGGCAACAAGCTGCCCAAGGAGCTGCGGGTCCAGGGCCAGTGCCTGTGGGTCGAGCCGGTCGACACCACCGGCCCGGTGGACGACGACCGGCGGGTGCGCGAGTGCGGCCAGCGTGACGCGGACCAGGCCCAGCCGGACGGCGGCGACCGCTGGTTCGAGGTGGTGCGCACCCTCATGGCCGACGAGGACAGCGACTGGTGGACCACCCCCAAGTCGGGCACCCGCCCCGGCGCCGACAACCGTGACGAGCTGTTCAAGCGCGCCATGATCGACGCTCGCTGGGAGCTGACCGCCAAGCTCGGCAAGGACATCGACAGCTGGAGCTGGGGCCGGCTGCACCGGCTGTTCCTGAAGAACCAGACCCTGGGCACCAGCGGCCCCGGCTTCCTGCAGTACGTACTCAACCGCGGCCCCTGGGAGCTCGGCGGCGGCGAGGCGACGGTCAACGCGACCGGCTGGAACGCCGCGGGCGGGTACGGCGTCGTCTGGGTGCCGTCGATGCGGATGGTGGTCAACCTCGACGACTTCGACAAGTCGAAGTGGATCAACCTCAGCGGCGCCTCCGGGCATGCCTACAGCGCCCACTACACCGACCAGACGGGCAAGTGGGCCAAGGGCGAGCTGCTGGACTGGTCGTTCACGAAGCAGGCGGTCGACACGAACACGGACGACACCCTCGTCCTGAAGCCGTGACCTCCTGACGGCGACGTCCGAAGGGCTCTCCACGCGCGCGTGGAGAGCCCTTTCGCCTGTCCGGGCGTCCTGTCCGGGCGTCAGTCTCCGGTGCGCGGGAAGCGCCGCACGCCCGACGGCGTGACCACCGCGTGCACGGGGCGGTCGTGCGGCTCGGCGGGGACGCGTGGGAGGACCTCCGCGTCGTACAGCAGCACCACCAGCGCCGGACGGCCGCCCGCGCGCTCCAGCCGCGCCAGGACGCGGTCGTAGGAGCCGCCGCCGCGCCCCAGCCGCATCCCGCGCGCGTCCACCGCGAGCCCGGGCAGCAGCACCGCGTCGGCGCCCGTCACCGCGTCCGGCCCGAGCCGCTCGCCGACGGGCTCCAAGAGCGCCATCCTGCCCCCGTGTTGCACGCGCGCGAGGGAGCCCTCCCCGGCGTAGACACCCCAGTCGAGGTCGTTGTCGGGCAGAAGCACCGGAAGCAGGACGCGCACGCCCCGCGCGCGCAGCGCGTCGAGCAGCGCGAGGGTGCCGGGCTCGGCGCCCACGGAGACGTACGCCGCCACCGTGCGCGCGTGCGCCAGCTCACCCAGTTCGAGCGCGTTCTCCGCCAGTGCGGCCGCGGCCCCCTGCACGTCACCTGCGGGCAACCTGCTCCTCACCGCGAGGAGCTCTCGGCGCAATGTGCGCTTGTCAGGCTCGCTCGTGTGTCCGAGGTGACCCATGCGTCGCTCCCGTTCCGCGTTCAAAGTGCTCATATGAGTGCGTACTGACCGGAACTGCGGATTCCCCGCAAAGTCACCGGATATGGTTGCGAGCATGACTCAGGCGCAACCACGGATCAGCAAGGCTGTCATTCCCGCAGCAGGCCTCGGCACCCGGTTCCTGCCGGCCACCAAAGCCACTCCCAAGGAGATGCTGCCGGTGGTCGACAAGCCGGCGATCCAGTACGTGGTCGAAGAGGCCGTCGCGGCCGGTCTCGATGACGTCCTCATGATCACCGGCCGCAACAAGCGCCCTCTCGAGGACCACTTCGACCGCAACTACGAGCTCGAGTCGGCTCTGGGCAAGAAGGGCGACGCCGCGCGGCTGGCCAAGGTCCAGGAGTCGAGCGACCTCGCGACCATGCACTACGTGCGCCAGGGCGACCCCAGGGGTCTCGGTCACGCCGTCCTGTGCGCGGCCCCCCACGTCGGCGACGAGCCCTTCGCGGTGCTCCTCGGCGACGACCTCATCGACCCGCGCGACCCCCTCCTGCAGCGCATGATCGAGGTCCAGGAGCGGCACGGCGGCAGCGTGATCGCGCTCATGGAGGTGGCGCCCGAGCAGATCCACCTCTACGGCTGCGCTGCCGTCGAGGCCACCGAGGACGCCGACGTGGTCAAGGTGAGCGACCTGGTCGAGAAGCCGGACGCCGCCGACGCCCCCTCGAACTACGCCATCATCGGCCGCTACGTCCTCGACCCGCGTATCTTCGGCGTACTGCGCGAGACCGAACCCGGCCGCGGCGGTGAGATCCAGATCACGGACGCCCTCCAGCAGCTCGCCGCCGACGAGAAGGTGGGCGGCCCGGTGCACGGCGTCGTCTTCGAGGGCCGCCGCTATGACACCGGGGACCGCGGCGACTACCTGCGTGCCATTGTCCGACTCGCGTGCGAACGTGAGGACCTGGGCCCGGACTTCCGGACCTGGCTTCGCAGTTACGTCACCGAGGAGATGTAGCCACTTGAGCACCGCCGCGCCCCGCGCCACCGGCCAGGACCACCTGTGGTCGGTGGACGAACACCTGGAGGACATCCTCGAGACCGTCCGCCCCCTCGAACCCATCGAGCTGCAACTGCTCGACGCCCAGGGCTGCGTCCTGGTCGAGGACGTCACGGTGCCGGTCTCCCTGCCGCCGTTCGACAACAGCTCCATGGACGGGTACGCGGTACGGGTCGCGGATGTCGCGGGCGCGAACGAGGAGTTCCCGGCGGTCCTGGAGGTCGTCGGGGACGTCGCCGCGGGCCAGGCGGAGCTCCTGACCGTGGGGCCGGGCCAGGCCGCGCGCATCATGACCGGTGCCCCGCTGCCGCCCGGCGCGGAGACGGTGGTGCCCGTGGAGTGGACCGACGGCGGCCTCGGCGAGGGACCCGTCACCGGTATGCGGGCCCGCAGCCTCGGCCCCGAGGACGCCTCCGGGCAGGTGCGCGTGCACCGGCCGGCCGAGGCACGCGCGCACGTGCGCCCGAAGGGCAGCGACGTGAAGGCCGGCGACCGCGCCCTGGACGCGGGCACCGTCCTCGGCCCGCCGCAGATCGCGCTGCTCGCCGCGATCGGCCGCGGCACCGTACGCGTGCGCCCGCGTCCTCGCGTGGTGGTGCTCTCCACCGGCAGCGAGCTCGTCCAGCCCGGCGAGGAACTGGGCAGTGGCCAGATCCACGACTCCAACAGCTTCGCCCTCACCGCGGCCGCCCGCGACGCCGGAGCCATCGCCTACCGGGTGGGCGCCGTCGCCGACGACGTCGAGACCCTGCGCACCACCATCGAGGACCAGCTCGTCCGCGCCGACCTGATGGTCACCACGGGCGGCGTGAGCGTCGGGGCGTACGACGTCGTCAAGGAGGCCCTGTCGCACGTCGGCGACGAGGACGAACCGGGCAGCGGCATCGAGTTCCGCAGGCTCGCGATGCAGCCCGGAAAGCCCCAGGGCTTCGGCTCCATCGGCCCCGACCACACGCCGCTGCTGGCCCTCCCCGGCAACCCGGTGTCGTCGTACGTCTCCTTCGAACTGTTCGTCCGCCCCGCGATCCGGACCCTCATGGGGCTTCCCGAGGTGCACCGTCCGCGAAGCCGGGCGACCCTGACGGCCGACAAGGCGCTGACCTCGCCGAAGGGCCGCCGGCAGTTCCTGCGCGGCAGTTACGCCGACGGCCGGGTGACGCCGGTCGGCGGGGCCGGCTCCCACCTGGTCGCCGCCCTCGCGCACGCCGACGCGCTGATCGTCGTACCGGAGGACACGGAGTCCGTCGAGCCGGGTGCCGAGGTCGAGGTGGTCCTGCTCGGCTGACCGCCCCAGGTTGGCGGTACCGTGTCGCGCACAACAGGTCCGTGCGCCGCACCGCGACGGGCCCGGACCGGGAGCGCCACACCATGACCGTGCCTTCCCGGGGGGCGACCCCCGGACCGCCTGCGCAGGACCACCTGACGCACCTCGACGACGCGGGCGCCGCCCGCATGGTCGACGTCTCGGACAAGGACGTCACCGCGCGCACCGCGCGCGCGAGCGGACGCGTCCTCGTCTCGCCCCGCGTGATCGAACTGCTGCGCGGCGAAGGGGTCCCCAAGGGCGATGCCCTCGCCACCGCGCGGATCGCGGGGATCATGGGCGCCAAGCGGACGCCGGACCTGATCCCGCTGTGCCACCCGCTGTCGGTGTCGGGTGTGACACTGGATCTGTCGGTCGCGGACGACGCCGTGGAGATCCACGCCACGGTGCGCACGACGGATCGCACGGGCGTCGAGATGGAGGCTCTCACCGCGGTCTCCGTCGCCGCGCTCACCGTGATCGACATGGTCAAGGCGGTCGACAAGGGAGCGGTCATCACGGACGTACGGGTGGAGGAGAAGACGGGCGGCAAGTCGGGCGACTGGAGCAGGTCATGACTGCTGACGCCGGGATCGGCGGTGCGCTCCCCGCGCCGTACGCCGCGCTGGTGATCACCGCCTCCAACCGTGCCGCCGCGGGGATCTACGAGGACAAGGGCGGCCCGCTGATCGCGGACGGCCTCAGAGGTTTCGGGTTCGCCGTCGACGGCCCGCAGGTCGTCCCGGACGGGGATCCGGTACAGGCCGCGCTGCGGGCGGGCGTGGACGCCGGATACGACGTGATCGTCACCACCGGCGGCACCGGCGTCTCGCCCACCGACCGCACCCCGGAGGCCACGCGCGCCGTGCTCGACCGCGAGGTGCCGGGGATCGCGGAGGCGATCCGGGCGTACGGCAGGGACAAGGTGCCCACCGCCGCGCTCTCCCGGGGCCTGGCGGGAGTGGCGGGCGGGACCCTGATCGTCAATCTGCCCGGTTCGTCGGGCGGCGTGCGGGACGGACTGGCCGTGCTGGAGCCCCTGCTGATCCACGCCGTCGACCAGATCCGCGGCGGTGACCACCCCAGACCGGCCGGTGGGGGTGCGAGCTGAACAGCCCATCCTGGCCCACGGAACTGGTGGAGGGCGATGTCGTCCTCCGGCCGATAAAGCTGCGCGACCAGCGGGCCTGGCGTGAGGTCAACCGGCGCAACCGCGACTGGCTGCGCCCCTGGGAGGCGACCATCCCGCCGCCCACGCCCAGCGGGCCGATCACGCACCGGCCGACGTACCGGCAGATGGTCCGCCATCTGCGGTCGGAGGCGAGCGCGGGCCGGATGCTGCCGTTCGTCATCGAGTACCAGGGGCGGCTCGTCGGGCAGTTGACGGTCGCCGGGATCACCTGGGGCTCCATGTGCTCGGGGCACGTCGGTTACTGGGTGGACGAGTCGGTGGCCGGCCGTGGCGTGATGCCGACGGCCGTGGCCCTCGCCGTCGACCACTGTTTCCGGACCGTCGGCCTCCACCGCATCGAGGTCTGCATTCGTCCGGAGAACGGGCCCAGCCGCCGTGTGGTGGAGAAACTCGGATTCCGCGAGGAGGGCCTCAGGCCCCGTTATCTCCACATCGACGGCGCCTGGCGGGACCATCTCGTCTTCGCGCTCACGGCGGAGGAAGTCCCCGAGGGGCTGCTGCCCCGCTGGCGCCGGTCGCGCACACGGAACACCCCGGGGAACGCGCGGGACCTGCCCCGGAACTCGCAGAACGCCCCGGGGAATCCTGCCTGACCCCGAAATTGAATACGTGTTCGAAAATGATCGATTGGTGACCGGTCCGGAGGCATTGAATTCGCGGGTGCGCCAGCCTGCTGATCGCATCGGTCGCAAAAAAAGCTCGAAATATCAGCCAGATCGTGCGACACACCGGCTCAATTGGCAGATGGCCTCACGCAAACCCCTCTACCGTGTGAGGCGTGAGCAGCAGCGGCCTCATCTACGCAGTCATTGTCGGGGCCTGGGCCGCCTACTTGGTGCCGATGTGGCTCCGTAGGCAGGACGAGCTGAACGAGGCCCGTCCGACGGAACGCTTCAGCACAGCCATCCGGTTGCTGTCCGGACGGGCGGGCATGGAGCGCCGGTACGCCAAGGACCTGCGGGCGCGCTCCACCGACGAGGGGGAGCCAGGCTTCGACGACCCGGACGCGGTCACCGACTCGGTGGACGTCCGGGCCTTCGCCGTGCCTCCGACCCGCCCGCAGACGGGCGCCGTCACGGAGGCGGCGGCCAAAGCCGCGCCGGCGTCCGAGGCGCGCACGACCGGCACCGCCCCGGCCCGGGCAGACGTGTCCACGCCCCGGCCCTCACGCAAGCCGGTCCCGCCGGCCCCTCGCGCACCCGGTGCGGAGGCGGCCGCGGCCCGCGCCCGGCGTACCAAGGTGCTGGCGCGCCGCAGGCGCACCACCATCATGCTCTTCCTCGCCTTCACGCTCGGCGCGGTCGTCGCGGCCGTCGGTGGCCTCACGTTCCTGTGGGCGCCCGGTGTGCCCGCCGTGCTGCTCAGCGGATACATCGTGTATCTGCGGGCACAGGAGCGCCGCCGGTTCGCCTACCAGATGGACCGGCGCCAGGCGGAGGCCGCGGCGCAGCGGCTCCGTGACCGGGCGCGCCAGCCGCGTCGGCACGCGGTGGCCGAGGCCGAGGCCGACGAGCCCGAGGAGGGGCACGAACCGGAGACCGACGCCGGGCTGTCGGCGCTGGCCGCGGACCGGCGGGCGCTGGTGGAGCAGACCGACCACGCCGAGTGGGTCGATCAGCAGCGGGAGCGGCAGCGGCGGCCCGGGCACGGGGAGAGCTGGGACCCCGTGCCGGTGCCGTTGCCCACGTACGTGACGGCGCCGGTCGCGCCGCGCGCGACGCCGGAGGTGGATCTCGGGGCCCTTGACGCCTGGAGCTCGGCGCGGTCGAGCCCGGTGGCGCAGGGGCAGGAGGCCGCCGCGGGCTCGCGGGAGCACGCCTCCGGGACGCCGGCCTCCGCCTCCTCGGCCGACGCCGCAGTGGGGGAGCCGGGGCAGGCGCGGTCGGCGGACGGCGCGGTGGACAGCGCGGCGGACAAGGCGGACGGTGAGGGGCGCGGGGACGCGCGGCGCCGGGCGGCCTCGGCGCGGCGGGCGCGGGAGCGTGGCCGCACGCCGCTGTTCGACCAGTACGAAGAGGGGGAGCGGCCGCGGGCGGCCAACGAGTAGGCCGCCCGGCTCCGGCCCCGGGTCCAGCGGGAACGGATTTCCAAGCACCCCGATCGGGGTGCTAAAGTTTCACTCGTTGCAAGGGCCTGTGGCGCAGTCTGGTAGCGCACCTCGTTCGCATCGAGGGGGTCTGGGGTTCAAATCCCCACAGGTCCACGCACCTAGAGCCCCGTCGGGATCCCGACGGGGCTCTGTCGCGTGTCCTGTTGCGCTCAGGGGCCCGGTGACGGGCCCTCAAGTGGCAGGCGTCACAGGGCCTTGGCGAAGCAGCGGCTCGACTCGTGGAAGCGGTAGTAGCCGAACTTGGCGCACGGCTCGTAGCCGCTGGAGGTGTACAGGGCGATGGCCTCGGGCTGCTCGGTGCCGGTCTCCAGGACCATCCGGACGCGGCCGGCGCCGCGGGCGTCCTCCTCCAGTGCGGTGAGCATGCGCCGGGCGAGGCCCCGGCCGCGCAGGTCCCTGATCACGTACATCCGCTTCAGCTCGGCGTCGCCGTCCTCGTTGCCCTCGGCGTTCTTGTCCTGCCTGCGCCAGCCGCCGGTGGCGACCGGGCGGTCGGACTCGTCGTAGGCGATCAGGTACACGCCGTTCGGCGGCTGGAAGTCCGACGGGTCCAGGACGGTGGCGTCGCCGCCGTCGCCGTAGCGCTCGTGGTACTCGGCCTGGACCTCGTCGTTGAGCTTCACGGCGTCGGGGTGGTCGAAGGAGACGCGACGTATATTCATGCTGCGGATCGTACACCTATGCAAAGTAAGGATCTGGACTTTGTCCAGTGTGCCGGTAAGGTGCCCCGGTGCTCACTGTGACCTCTGTGAATGTGAACGGGCTGCGGGCCGCCGCGAAGAAGGGCTTCGTGGAGTGGCTCGCCGGGACGCAAGCCGACGTGCTCTGCCTGCAGGAGGTGCGCGCCGAGCCGCAGCAGCTGCCCGAGCACGTGCGGGCGCCGGAGGGCTGGCACGTCGTGCACGCCCCCGCGGCTGCCAAGGGGCGCGCGGGTGTCTCCCTGTACACCCGGCGTGAGCCGGACGCCGTGCGTGTCGGATTCGGGTCCACGGAGTTCGACGGCAGTGGGCGGTACGTCGAGGCCGACCTGCCCGGTGTGACGGTCGCCTCCCTGTATCTCCCGTCCGGCGAGGTCGGCACCGAGCGGCAGGACGAGAAGGTGCGCTTCATGGGCGAGTTCCTCGCCTACCTCAAGGACCTGCGGGAGCGGGCCGCCGCCGACGGGCGTGAGGTCGTCGTCTGCGGCGACTGGAACATCGCCCACCAGCAGGCCGACCTGAAGAACTGGCGCGGCAACACCAAGAACTCCGGCTTCCTTCCGGAGGAACGCGACTGGCTCAGCGCGGTGTTCGACACCCAGGCCGGCGGCTACGTCGACGTCGTACGCGCCCTGCATCCGGACGTCGAGGGGCCGTACACCTGGTGGTCGTACCGGGGGCGGGCGTTCGACAACGATTCGGGATGGCGCATCGACTACCAGGTGACCACGCCCGGGCTCGCGGAGCGGGCGGTCAAGGCGCAGGTGGAGCGGGCGGCCACCCACGGCGAGCGCTGGTCGGACCACGCCCCGGTGACGGTGGTCTACAACCGCTAGGCGCTGCGCGGCAGGGGCGGTGGTCCGCCGGTCGTCGGGCCCGGCGGGCGGCGGCTGCCTACGGCTCCGTGCGCATGCGGCGGTCCAGGGCCAGGGAGAGTTCCGCCTCCACCACGCTGCGGGCCAGGGGGCGTAGGCGGGGGAGGTCCTCCTCGGGGGCGTGGCGGAGGATCAGGGTGGCGAAGAGTTCGGCGAGGGCGTCGGCGTGGGCGCGGACCTCCTTGCCCGCACGGAGGACCTCCGCGAGCGGGATGCCCTCGCGGACCAGGGCCGAGGAGACGTCGAGCAGGCGGCGGCTGATGTGGACTATCTCGTCGCCGTCGGTGCCGAGGTAACCGAGGTCCATCGCGGCGGCCAGGTTCTCCGGTGTGACCTCGCCCTCGAAGCGGGCGGCGAGTTCCTCGGGGGTGAGGCGGACCGGCTCCTCCTCGGTGGGGGCCCCGATGCCGACGCCGAGCAGGTCGGCGACGTCGCGGCCGTGGTCGAAGGCCTCGGCGAGTTCCGCGATGCCGTTCAGGGTGTGGCCGCGTTCCAGCAGCGCGCCGATGGTGCGCAGCCGGGCCAGGTGGTGGTCGTCGTACCAGGCGATGCGGCCCTCGCGACGGGGCGGCGGGATCAGCTTGCGTTCGCGGTAGAAGCGCAGGGTGCGCACTGTGATGCCGGCCAGCCTGGCCAGCTCCTCCATGCGGTACTCACGCTTCTCGGTCACGTCCGCACCCTACGGCGTACCGCCGGTAACTTTCCTCGCGTCGACCCCTACCCATCAGTACGCCGCTCCTCTAGTCTCCCGATTGCGCCAGTGTTCACTGGCAGAGTTGCAGAGTCGCGGAACGGCATGGAGGGGCGTCGGTATGGCCGAGCACGAACATGTACGGGTGGCGGTGGTCGGGTCGGGATTCGGCGGGCTCGGAGCCGCCGTGCGGCTGCGACGCGAGGGGATCACCGACTTCGTCGTCCTGGAACGCGCCGGCAGCGTCGGCGGCACCTGGCGGGACAACAGTTATCCCGGGTGCGCGTGCGACGTGCCGTCCCATCTCTACTCGTTCTCCTTCGCGCCCAACCCCGAGTGGCCGCGCACCTTCTCCGGACAGGAGCACATCCGCGCCTATCTGGAGCACGTCACGGACGTCTTCGGGCTGCGCCCGCACCTGCGCCTCGACTCGGAGGTGAAGCGCATGGTCTGGGACGCCGACGAGCTGAGGTGGGTGATCGAGACCGCGTCCGGCACCCTCACCGCCGACCTCGTCGTCTCCGCCACCGGGCCGCTGTCCGACCCCAAGGTCCCTGACATCCCGGGTCTCGACACCTTCCCCGGCAAGGTGTTCCACTCGGCCCGCTGGGACCACGACGCCGACCTGCGCGGCAAGCGGGTCGCCATGGTCGGCACGGGCGCGTCCGCCATCCAGATCGTGCCCGCCATCCAGCCCGAGGTCGGCCGGCTCACCCTCTTCCAGCGCACCCCGCCCTGGGTCATGCCCCGCATGGACCGCGCGATCAGCGGTGCCGAGCGCCGGCTGCACCGCGCCCTTCCGGTGACGGCCCGGCTCCGCCGCGGACTGCTGTGGGGCATCCGGGAGTTGCAGGTGCAGGCCTTCACCAAGCACCCGGGCGAGCTGGGCTTCGTGGAGCGGCTGGCGAAGCAGAACATGGCCCGGGCCATCAAGGATCCGGCCCTGCGCGCCAAGCTCACCCCGGACTACCGCATCGGCTGCAAGCGGATCCTGCTGTCCAGCGAGTACTACCCGGCGCTCGCCCGGCCGAACGTGGACGTCGTCGCGAGCGGGCTCAGCGAGATCCGCGGCTCGAGAGTCGTCGCGGCCGACGGCACCGAGGCCGAGGTCGACGTGATCATCTTCGGCACCGGCTTCCACGTCACGGACATGCCGATCGCCGAGCGGGTCGTCGGGGTGGAGGGCCGGACGCTCGCCGAGGTCTGGAAGGGCGGCATGGAGGCCCTGCGCGGCGCCTCGGCCGCCGGATTCCCGAACTGGATGACGATCATCGGGCCCAACACCGGCCTCGGCAACTCGTCCATGATCCTGATGATCGAGTCCCAGCTGAACTACCTGGCCGACTACGTACGGCAGTTGGAGGTGCTCGGCGGGCGCGTGGCCCTCGACGCCCGGCCCGACGCCGTGAGCGCCTGGAACCACGGCCTGCAGGAGCGGATGAAGCGTACGGTGTGGAACACCGGCGGCTGCAACAGCTGGTACCTGGACGCGGCCGGCCGCAACACGACCATCTGGCCCGGTACGACGAGCGACTTCCGGCGCGCGACACGGCGCGTGGACCTGGGGGAGTACGAGGTGCTGCGCCCGCCCGCGGCCAGGGCCACCGACGAGCCCGTGCGGGAGGCCCTCGCATGAGCCGCCTCCTGCACGTCGCCTCCGGCCCCTACGCCCCGCCCGTCCCCGCCCGCGAACTGACGGTCACCTCCGCCGACGGCGCGCCCCTGCACGTCGAGGTGCACGGACCCGACGGCGCGCCGGCCGTCGTCCTCGTCCACGGCTGGACCTGCTCCACCGCGTTCTGGGCCGCGCAGATCCGCGCCCTCGCCGCCGACCACCGCGTCATCGCCTACGACCAGCGCGGCCACGGCCGCAGCCCCGCGAGCCGCCTGTGCAGCACGCAGGCCCTCGCCGACGACCTGGAGGCCGTACTCGCCGCGACGCTCGCGCCCGGGGAGCGGGCGGTGATCGCCGGGCACTCCATGGGCGGCATGACGGTGATGGCGGCGGCCGGGCGGGATCGCTTCCGGGCGCACGCGGCGGCCGTCCTGCTGTGCAGCACGGGCAGTTCGCGGCTGGTCGCCGAGTCGACCGTGCTGCCGATGCGCGCCGGGCGGCTGCGGACGTGGCTGACCGGGCACATCCTCGGCTCCCGCGCGCCGCTCGGTCCGGTCACGGCGCCGGCGCGCAGGATCCTCAAGTACGCCACCATGGGCGCCGGTTCCGCCCCGCACATGGTGGAGGCGTGCGCCCGGATCGTGCACGCCTGCCCGCGCACCGTGCGTCACACCTGGTCGCGGGTGCTGGACCTGGTCGATCTCGACCACGGCGTAGGGCAGTTGCAGGTGCCCACCGCGGTCGTCGTCGGGACGGGGGACCGGCTCACGCCGCCGGTGCACGCCCGTGCGCTGGTCGCCGCGCTGCCGCGGTGCGTCGGGCTCACCGAGCTGCCCGGGCTCGGCCACATGACACCGGTGGAGGCTCCCGAGCTGATCACCGGCAGGATTCGCGAACTCGTCACCACACACGCGCCGGAGGAACCGGTCAAGGAGGGCGCATGAGCAGGGTCAGCCTGGAGGGACAGGTCGCGGTCGTCACCGGGGCCGCGCGGGGCGTCGGGGAGTTGCTCGCCCGCAAGCTGTCGGCGCGCGGCGCCAAGGTGGCGCTGGTCGGCCTGGAGCCGGACGCGCTGAAGCAGGTCTCCGCGCGGCTGCACGGCGAGAGCGAGCACTGGTACGCCGATGTCACCGACCACGAGGCCATGACGAAGGTCGCCCAGGAGGTCAAGGAGCGTTTCGGCAAGGTCGACATCGTCGTCGCCAACGCGGGCGTCGCGAGCGGCGGGCCCTTCGCCGACTCCGATCCGCAGGCCTGGCGGCGGGTCGTCGAGGTCAATCTGATCGGGTCCGCGGTGACCGCCCGCGCCTTCCTGCCGGTGCTCACCGAGAGCCGGGGCTATCTGCTCCAGGTCGCGTCCCTGGCCGCGATCACGCCGGCGCCGATGATGACCGCGTACTGCGCGTCCAAGTCGGGCGTGGAGGCGTACGCGCACAGTCTGCGCGCCGAGGTGGGTCATCAGGGCGTGAAGGTGGGGGTCGCGTACCTGTCCTGGACCGACACCGACATGGTGCGTGGGGCCCATCAGGACGATGTCATGCGGGAGTTGAGGCAGCGGCTGCCCTGGCCGTCGAACAAGACCTATCCGCCGGGACCGGCCGTGGACCGCATCGTGGCCGGCATCGAGCGGCGGTCGAGCCACGTGTACGGACAGTGGTGGCTGCGCGGGATGCAGGGTGTGCGCGGGTACTTGCCGGCGCTCATCGGGACCGTGGGGCAGCGCGAGATGCGGCGGTTCGCGCCGCGGCTGCGGGGGATGCGTACGGGGCTCGTGGGCGCGGGTGGCGAGGCCGACGAACAGGCGCGGGCTACGCAGCGTAGTTGATCGAAATGCGTGGTGTGTCCGGGCGTGCAAATCTGGTCGAGCCCCATCCCTTACCCACAACGGGAGTGAAATCTCATGGGCATGAAGGACCAGTTCCAGGACAAGGCCGAGCGGATGCGCCAGCAGGCCAAGGAGCGCATGGGTCAGGAGCAGGACGAGCGGCGCGAGCGCCCCTCGGACCCCACGCGTGAGCGTGGCCGCCGCGACCAGGAGTCGGAGCGGGAGCGGCGTGAGGCCGAGGACCGCTTCGCGCAGGACTACGACGCCTAAGCGTGCGTGCGGCTTCACCCGATGACGCAGGGCGCCCTCTCCTTTGGGGGCGCCCTGTGTTCGTGTCTTCCGAGGTGCGGGTGGTTAGGTCACGTCACGGCCGGGGCGGCAGCTTCGGCCTCGACCTGTCCGGGACGTGGCTGTGGTCGGGAGGCGTCGCCGCCGGCTCCGTCGTCAGCAGGTGCACGGCGAGTTGGACCGCGTCGTCGAGCTGGGCGTAGCGGCCCTCCGCCCAGTCGAGAGGGGTGCGCAGGGCCTCCACGTCGGGGGTGACGCCGTGGTTCTCGACGGACCAGCCGTAGGCGTCGAACCAGGCCGCGTTCATCGGCACCGTGATGATCGTGCCGTCGCCCAGCCGGTGTCGGCCGGTCATGCCGACGACGCCGCCCCAGGTGCGCTGGCCCACGACGGGGCCCAGCTTGAGGAGTTTGAAGGCGGCCGTGATCATGTCGCCGTCGGAGGACGTCGCCTCGTCCGCCAGCGCCACCACCGGCCCGCGCGGCGCGTTCGAGGTGTACGACACCGGCTGGGCGTCGCGGGTGAGGTCCCAGCCCAGGATCGTGCGGGTCAGCTTCTCGATGACCAGCTCGCTGATGTGGCCGCCCGCGTTGCCCCGCACGTCCACGATCAGCGCGGGCCGGGAGACCTCCATGCGCAGGTCGCGGTTGAACTGGGCCCAGCCGGAGCCGCCCATGTCGGGGATGTGCAGATAGCCGCACCGGCCGCCGCTCAACTCCCGCACCACCGCCCGGCGTTTGGCCACCCAGTCCTGGTAGCGCAGCGGACGCTCGTCGAGGAGCGGGACGACGGCCACCCGCCGGGAGCGTCCCTCGCCCTCGGCCGGGGTGAAGGTCAGCTCCACCGTCGTGCCGCCCGCGCCCGCGAGGAGCGGGTAGGGGCCGGTCAGCGGGTCGACCGGGCGGCCGTCCACGTGGGTCAGGATCGCGCCCTCGCGGATGCCGGAACCGGCCAGCGGCGAGCGTGCCTTGGAGTCGGAGGAGTCGCCGGGGAGGATACGCGCGACGGTCCAGCCGCTGTCGCGCTGGACGAAGTTGGCGCCGAGCAGGCCCTGCCGGCGCTGGTAGTGGGGCGGGCCCTCGTTGCGGCGGGCGGCGGTGACGTAGGCGTGGGAGGTGCCGAGTTCGCCGAGCAGCTCGCGGAGCAGGTCGGCGAACTCGTCCGGCGAGGCGACCCGGTCCACCAGCGGCCGGTACTGCTCCAGCACCGCGTCCCAGTCGATCCCGCACATCTCCGGCTCCCAGAAGTAGGCGCGGATCAGTCTCCCCGCCTCCTCGTACGACTGGCGCCACTCGGCGCCCGGGTCGACCTCGTGCATGATGCGGCGCAGGTCGATCCAGGTCGTCGTGTCGCTGTCGCCGGACTCGGTGGACGGCACGGCGCGCAGGTCGCTCTCGTCGACCACGACGAGGCGGGTGCCGTCGCCGCTGACGGTGAACCAGTCGAGGTGCTCGACGAGTTCGGACTTCTTGGCCTTGACGATGTTGAAGTACTCCAGGGTGGGGCGGCCGCTGGTGTCGTCCGGGTTGACGAAGGTCTCGCCGAGCGCGCCCGAGATCGGCCAGCGCAGCCAGACCAGCCCGCCGCCGGCGACCGGGTACAGCCCCGAGTACTTGGAGGCGGCGACCGGGAAGGGCGTCACCCGGCTCTCCAGGCCCTCGACCTCGACCGTCACCGCGCCGCCCTCCCCGCCCTCGGCGCCGGCCTCGTCCTCGACCGGGTCCATCCCCCCGGCGGCCGGGCGCCCGTCGGGGCTCAGCGCGAAGGGGGAGGGGGTGGCCGAGGTCAGCGGGACCAGGTACGGGCGGCAGCCCAGCGGAAAGGAGAGGTCGCCGGTGTGGACGTCGTAGACCGGGTCGAAGCCGCGCCAGGAGAGGAAGGCGAGATAGCGGCCGTCGCGGGTGAAGACCGGGTTCTCGTCCTCGAAGCGGCCGTTGGTCAGGTCGACGATGAAACGGTCCTTGATCCGGGCCAGTTTGATCTGGCGCAGGGACCGGCCGATGCCTGGATGCGACCACGTGAGCCATGAGCCGTCCGGCGAGAAGGCGAGGTCCCGGACCGGCCCGTTGATCGACCGGATCAGCTCGGTCACCGCGCCGTTGGACTCCTCGGTCGCGTCGAGCAGCAGCAGCCGTCCGTCGTGCGCGGCGAGGGCGAGCCGCTCGCCCTCCGGGTCGGAGACCATCTCCAGCACCCGGCCGAGTTCCCCCTGGGCCAGCCGCCGCGGCTCGCGGTCACCGGTGGCGCGCGGCAGATAGGCGATCTCGATCGCGTCCTCGCCCTCCGCGTCCGTGACGTAGGCGACCTGGCCGCCGGAGCCGAGCATCTCCGGAAGCCGTACCCGTACGCCCGGGGTGTCGGTGATGGTGCGGGCGGGGCCGTCGCGATGCGTGAGCCAGTACAGGCTGCCGCGCACGACCACCGCGCTCGCGCGCCCGGTCTCGTCGACCGAGATGCCGTCCACGTGGTGCGCGGCGGGCACCTGGTAGGTACGACGGCCCGCGCGCGGACCGCTGAGGCGCACGTCGAGGCGGCGGGGCGCCGAGTCGGCGGCGAGGTCGTCGACGAGCCACAGGTCCCCGGCGCACTGGTAGACCACGCGCGTTCCGTCGCTGGCGGCGTGCCGGGCGTAGAAGGCGTCGTGGTCGGTGTGCCGGCGCAGGTCGGAGCCGTCGTACGCGCAGGAGTAGAGGTTGCCGACGCCCTCGTGGTCGGAGAGGAAGGCGACCCGGCCGCCGACGAACATCGGGGAGTGCAGATGGCCGTGGAGGTCGGCGAGCAGACGGGTGCCGTGCAGCCAGAGGCGGCCCATGGCGCCGCCGCGGTAGCGCTTCCAGGAGGCCGGTTCGTGGGGCGGGGTGCCGGTGAGCAGGAGGGTGCGGCGCTCGCCGTCGATGTCGGCGACCTGGAGGTCCGTGACCGGGCCCCAGGGCAGTTTGCGACCCGGGCAGCCGTCCGTGGAGACCTTGTACGCCCAGGTGAAGTGCGAGAACGGCTCCCCGTGCGAGGCGACGGCGAGGATGTCGCCGTCCGGGGTCCAGCCGCACACCTGGGTGTCCGGACTGCCCCAGTAGCTGAGCCGGTGGCCGCTGCCACCCTCCGTCGGCACCAGGTACAGCTCGGGCACGAGACTGCTCCAGCTCGTGTATGCGATCCGGCGGCCGTCCGGCGAGAAGCGCGGGTGGCCGATCTTGGTGCGGTCGACGGTGAGCCGCCAGGCGCGGCCCGGCCCGTCGAGAGGGGCCAGCCAGAGGTCGTCCTCGGCGACGAAGCACAGCAGGTCACCGCTGAGGTGGGGCAGACGCAGATAGGTCACCTACCCATGCTTCGCCCGGGGGGCGGACCGGAGCAAGTCGTGCAAAAACGGCCACTCGGGTGGGCGGCGCGCGCCACGTGACCGGCGACACGTACGAAACAGTTTCGTTTCTAAAGAGGCTGCGCTACATTCTTCCTGTACGAGACGGTGTCGTACGGAGATCGTCGGGAGCAGGAAGGGTGAGTCGCGTGGCCGAGGTCGCAACGACGCGTCGCAGCCGGATCACACCCGAGCGCGAGGCCGAGTTGTACGAGGCCGTGCTCGACCTGCTCCGCGAAGTCGGCTACGACGCGCTCACCATGGACGCCGTGGCCGCCCGTACGAAGTCCAGCAAGGCGACGCTCTACCGCCAGTGGGGCGGCAAGGCCGAGCTGGTGGCCAAGGCGATCCGGCACAACAAGCCGGGCAGCATCGCCGACGTCGACACCGGCACCCTTCGGGGCGACTTCCACGCCCTGCTGGCCCACGAGGACGACTGCACCATGGAGCAGAACGCCGCGCTGATGCGGGGTCTGGCCATGGCGGCGCACACCAACCCGGACCTGCTGAAGGCGTTCAGGGAACTGCTGGTGGAGCCCGAGGCGCAGGAGTTCCGCAGCATGGTCCAGCGGGCGATCGACCGGGGCGAGGTCCGGGCGGACAACCCGGCGCTGGACTACGTCGTGCACATGATGCTCGGCGCGTTCGCCACCCGTGCGCTGATCGACGACCTGCCGCCGACGAGGGACTTCCTCACCTCCTACATCGACGCCGTGGTCCTCCCCGCCCTCGGCGTTCCCACTCTCTGAGCACCCCCTCAGTCAGTACCAGCACCACTACCTGAACCTGACGCGCCCGCTCACGTCGTCGGGACGATCACCCCTGCCTCCCCGCCGGGTGATCACCCCTGCCCTGAACCACCCCACGACCTGACCGGGAGATCGCCCTCGTGGCCACGTTCCTCTACAAACTCGGCCGGCTCGCCTTCCGGCGACGGCATTTCGTCGCCCTGATCTGGGTGGCGCTGCTGACCCTCGCCGGTGTCGGCGCGGCCAGCGCGCCCACCGCCGGCACCACGTCCTTCTCGATTCCCGGCACCGAGGCCCAGAAGGCCTTCGACCTGCTGGAGGAACGCTTCCCCGGGATGAGCGCCGACGGGGCGACCGCGCGGGTCGTCTTCAAGGCGCCGGCCGGCGAGAAGATGACCGACGCCGGCAACAAGGCGACCGTCAAGGAGACCGTCCGGGAGCTCTCCGACGGTTCCGAGGTCGCCGCCGTCGCCGACCCGTACGCCGCGAAGGCGGTCAGCGAGGACGGCGCGATCGCGTACGCGCAGGTCACCTACAAGGTCTCCGGCATGGAGCTGGCGGACTCGTCCCGCGAGGCCCTCGAAGAGGCCGCCCAGGAAGCGCGGGAGGCCGGGCTGACCGTCGAGGTCGGTGGCGACGCGCTGCAGACGACGCCCGAGACGGGGTCCACGGAGATCATCGGCATCGCGGTCGCGGCGGTGGTCCTGGTCATCACCTTCGGCTCGCTGCTCGCGGCCGGACTGCCGCTGCTGACGGCGATCATCGGCGTCGGCATCGGGGTGGCGACGATCACCGCGCTGGCGAGCACACTGGACCTGGGCTCGACGACGTCGACGCTGGCCACCATGATCGGCCTCGCGGTCGGCATCGACTACGCGCTGTTCATCGTCTCCCGCTACCGGGCGGAACTGGCCGAGGGCCGGGAGCGCGAGGAGGCCGCCGGCCGGGCGGTCGGCACGGCGGGCTCGGCGGTGGTCTTCGCCGGCCTCACGGTAGTGATCGCACTGGTGGGGCTCGCCGTCGTCAACATCCCGATGCTCACGAAGATGGGCGTCGCGGCGGCGGGCACGGTGGCCATCGCCGTACTGATCGCGCTGACGATGATTCCGGCGCTGCTCGGTCACGCGGGCCGCAAGGTGCGTCCGGCGGGGGAGAAGAGCAAGCTGCTCGGCGGCGGCCGGGCCTCCGCCGCGCGGGAGCAGGGCCGTCCCAACATGGGCACGCGCTGGGCGAGCTTCGTCGTACGGCGTCCGGTCGCCGTCCTGCTGCTGGGCGTGCTCGGCCTCGGTGCCGCGGCCGTCCCGGCGACCTCGCTCGAACTGGGTCTGCCCGACGACGGCTCGCAGCCGACGTCGACGACGCAGCGCCGGGCGTACGACCTGCTCTCGGACGGCTTCGGTCCCGGCTTCAACGGCCCGCTGATGATCGTGGTCGACGCGAAGTCGAGCGACGACGCCGAGGGCGCGTTCGGTGAGGTGGCCGACGAGATCAAGGGCCTGGAGAACGTGGTGACGGTCACCCCGCCGGCGCCCAACAAGGCCGGTGACACGGCGACGATCACCGTGATCCCCGACTCCAAGCCGTCGTCGGTGACCACCGAGGAACTGGTGCACTCCATCCGTGACGCGGGCACCGGGATCAAGGCGGTCACGGACGCGGAGGTGCTGGTGACCGGCGCGACGGCGATGAACATCGACGTCTCCCAGAAGCTGAACGACGCACTGGTGCCGTATCTGATCCTGGTCGTGGGCCTGGCGTTCCTGCTCCTGATCGTGGTCTTCCGCTCGATCCTGGTCCCGCTGAAGGCGGCGCTCGGCTTCCTGCTGAGCGTGATGGCGGCGCTCGGCGCCGTGGTGGCGGTCTTCCAGTGGGGCTGGCTCGCCGGCCTGATGGGCGTCGAGGAGACCGGCCCGGTCATGTCGATGATGCCGATCTTCATGGTCGGCGTGGTCTTCGGCCTGGCGATGGACTACGAGGTGTTCCTCGTGACCCGGATGCGGGAGGCGTACGTCCACGGCGAGAAGCCCAGCCAGGCCGTGGTGACCGGGTTCCGGCACGGCGCGCGGGTGGTCACGGCGGCGGCGGTGATCATGATGGCGGTCTTCGCGGGCTTCATCGGCTCCAGCGAGGCCATGGTCAAGATGATCGGCTTCGGTCTGGCCATCGCGGTCTTCTTCGACGCCTTCGTCGTCCGCATGGCGATCGTCCCGGCGGTCCTGGCGCTGCTCGGCAAGAGGGCCTGGTGGCTCCCGAAGTGGCTGGACCGCGCACTGCCCAACGTCGACGTCGAGGGCGAGGGCCTGCGCACGAAGACGGACCGCGACGACGAGGACCGGGAACTGGTCCACGCCTGACAGCTCCCTGAGAGCAGGCCGGTGAGGGCACCACGAGGACGGGGTCGCCTTCACCGGCTTTTCCATGCCCTGGCCGGTGATCGGGTACTACAGTCTTTCGTTGTGCCGTACATCACATGATGGTGCGGGGGCGGCGACCGGGTGGGGGCCCGAGTCGTGAGAGCTGGGGGGCTTCATGCAGGAAATGGTCAAGGGTTCGAACGTCGCGCTGGCGGCTCTGAGCGAGAACGCCGGGTCGGTCATCGTCAGCCTGAGCTGGGTCAGCCCGACCGGTGAAGGGGACGCGGACGTGTCCGTCCTGCTGCTGAACGCGGACGGCAAGGTGCGCAGCGACAGCGACTTCTACTTCTACAACAACCCGGTTTCCGCTGACGGAAGCGTGCAGTTGCTGGGCAAGACACCGACGGGGAGCGGTGACGAGGACAGGATCAGCTTCGACCTGACGGCGGTGCCTTCCGACATCGACCGGATCGTCGTGGCGGCCAGCCGCTACGAGCGGGCCGGCTTCGGAGAGTTGGAAGATCTGAGGGTGACGCTGGCCGACGGGGGCGGCGAGTGCTTGCTCAGCTTCGCCATCGATGACGCCGGCACGGTCAGCGCGATCATCTTCGGCGAGCTGTACCGGCGCGGGGAGGAGTGGAAGTTCCGGGCTGTCGGACAGGGCTACGGCTCAGGTCTGGCCGGCCTGGCGACGGACTTCGGCGTCGACATCGACGACGACGCGGGCGCGGAAGAGGAGTCGCACGGCGACGAGGACGGCGGGCAGGAGGACACAGCGGCTCCGCCGACGGCCGTGGAGCAGGCACCGCAGGTGACGCCGGGCCTCGTTCCGACCCCTCGCCCGCCCGGCGACGAGGCGAAACCGGCTAAGGCGGCACGGCCTCGCACGGCGAAGAAGAAGGTAACCATGCCCAGGGGCGTCAGGAAGTCCCTGGCGGAGAACGAGAACTGGAGGGAGGCCAGGCTCTTTCCGGTGCCAGCGCTCAAGAGCGATCGTGAGCGGGAGCTGCGTGCCACGTCGGTACTGCTGTCGGTGATGGCGCAGGTGCCGGAGTTCGGCCGGAGACTGCTGGCACCGTTCGGCGCACCGGCGGGTCGCATGGAGACGTTCACCGAGGTGTCCCTGCCGCACGGAGACACGCCGCGACGTCCCGACGGGGTGATTCGCGTCGAGCGGGCCGGCAAGCTGTGGACCGCTCTGGTGGAGACCAAGACGAACGGCAACGGCGTCAAGGTCGAGCAGGTACAGGCGTACGTGGACATCGCGGCGCGGCGTGGCTACGAGGCAGTGATCACGCTGACGAACGACGTCGCGCTGGAGGGCAGTCCGCTCGTCGAGGCCAAGATCGACGGTCGGCGCAAGCACAAGGTCGCCGTACGGCACTTGTCGTGGGCCGAAGTCACCCACCAGGCACAGATGCTCATCCGGCACGAAGGCGTCGGGGACAAGGCGCACGCGTGGTTGCTCGAGGAGCTTCTGCACTACCTGCAGCACGAGAACTCCGGCTGCCACGGCTTCCAGAACATGGGATCCGCCTGGGTCCCGGTCCGCAACGGCATCGACGACGAGACGCTTTGCCAGGGCGACCCGCGCATCCTCGACGTGATCGAAAGCTGGGAACGGCTCATTCGCCAGATCTGCCTCAGCCTCGGCGGCGAACTCGGACAGAAGGTGCTGCCCGTACAGCGCGCCAAGCGCGGCGCCGACCCGAAGGTCCGACGCACGCTCATGGCCGACCAGTTCTGTCTCGACGGCAGACTTCAGGCAGAGCTCCGGATCGAGGGCGCGCCCGGCATTCTCGCGATCTGTGCCGACCTGCGCACCGGCAAGCTCCGCACCTCCATCGAGATCCCCGCATCCGAGCAGGGATATCCGCTGACCCGGGCGAAACGGCTTGTCCGGCGCCTGGCCGAGGCGCCCGCGGACCTCCACATCGAAACCCTGGTCGAAGGCGAGGGCGGCGGACCACGAGGCACCCTGGAGCGGCTCCGCCCGGAGCCGGCGGACCTGCTTCCGAAGAACAACGGTGCTCGCATCACGGGCTTTCGCCTGTCCCTGCTCAAGAGCATGGGAAGCAGCCGCGGGAACGCCGAATCGGGCTTCATCCGCAGTGTCGACGACGCCGTGCGGCGCTTCCACACCGGCGTGGTGGTCCATCTGGACCGTCCCGCGCCCCGCCGGGCGGCGGCCCAGGAAGGTGCCGGGGCGGGATGACAGCCTGTCTCACGATCGACTCACGGTCAGTTCCGCCCAGACGGTCTTGCGTGGCCGGGGGCCCGGGGTCACGCCCCAGCGGTCTGTGAGGGCCTCTACGAGGAGGAGGCCGCGGCCGGAGTCGGCTTGTGCGGTGGGGTGAGTGAGTTGGGGGAGGCGGTCGCCTCTCGTGTCCGTCACCTCGATGCGTAGGGTGTCGGCGACGACGTAGAGCGTCAGGAAGGTCTGCCGGGAGGCGGCGGGCATGCGGGCGTCCGAGCTGGGCGAGACCATGGGGTACGGCGAAGACATGATCCGCAAGATCGAACGCGGGGCGCGGATTCCCCGACCGGAGTTCCTCGACCGGGCCGACCAGTTACTGAACGCGCAGGGCCACCTCAGGGCGTTCATGGAGGACATGCGGAAGGCTCGGTATCCGCAGAAGGTCCGGCGGCTGGCAGAGATGGAATCGCGGGCGGCGGAGATGCTGCTGTACAGCAACCACAACATTCACGGCTTGCTGCAGACGCACGAGTACGCCAAGGCGCTGTTCGAGACTTCACTCCCAGCACTTCCGTCGGATCAGGTGGAGCGGGAGACCGCCGCACGCATGGCGCGTAAGTCCATCTTCGACCGGCACCCTGCACCGGTGCTCAGTTTTGTCCAGGAACAGGTGACGCTCGAACGCCCGATCGGGGGCAAGATGGTGTTGCGCCGACAGCTCGAACACCTCTTGGAGGTGGGGAAGTTGCGGCACGTCTCTCTGCAAGTGATGCCGACCGACCGCGAGGACCACGCGGGGATGCTGGGCCTGATCGAGGTGCTGAAGTTCACCGACGGCACTGCCATCGGGCGCTCCGACGGTGCGTTCAGCGGTCGCCCGGTCTCGAACCCACGGGACCTTCGGGTCCTTGAGACGCGCTATGGGATGATCCGGGCGCAGGCTTTCACGCCGAGAGAGTCGCTGGCCTTCGTCGAACATGCGCTGGGGAGACTATGAGCACGCCAGAACTCCACTGGTTCAAGAGCAGCTACAGCAGCAGCAGCGAGCCCGGCGACTGTGTCGAGGTCGCCACGACCCCCGCCACCATCCACATCCGCGACTCCAAGTCCCCCGCCGCCGCACAACTCACCGTCACCCCCGGCGCCTGGTCGGACTTCCTGACGCACGTCGCCAAGTGGTAACCCGGTCGCGTGTGTCGTACACCGGCCGCTAGCGTGCCGGGATGACCACTTCGGAATCAGGAGTTCACCCACGGTTCGGTGCCGCGCTCGACGCGTTGGGGCTCGGGGATGTGCGGGGGCGGGTCCGGCGTTTTCCCGAGGCCACGCGGACCGCGGCCGAGGCTGCCGCGGCCGTCGGATGCGAGCTCAGCCAGATCTGCAAGTCGCTCGTCTTCGGTGCCGACGGCGTGCCGGTGCTGGTGCTGATGGACGGGGCCTCCCGCGTCGACGTCGAGCTGGTGCGCCAGGAGCTCGGCGCCGGGAAGGTCACCCGGGTCGGTGCCGACGTCGTACGGGAGACCACCGGGTACGCCATCGGCGGGGTGCCGCCGTTCGGGCATCTGAGCAGGACGCGGGTGCTCGCGGACCGGTCGCTGCTCGACCACGACGTGGTGTGGGCGGCGGCCGGGACGCCGTACACCGTCTTCCCGATGGAACCCAAGGCCCTGATCGCCCACGCCGGCGGCACCCTGGTGGACGTCCGCGAGCGCGCTGCGTGACCCCGCTGGTCACCGCGGCCGTCCTGCTCGCCGCCGTCACGCACGCCAGCTGGAACGCCATCGCCCACCGCATCACCGACAAGCTCGTCGGGTTCACGCTGATCTCGGGCGGCGGGCTGGTCATCGGACTCGTGCTGCTGCCGTTCGTGGCGGTACCGGCGGCCGGCGCGTGGCCGTATCTGCTCCTGTCCGCCGTGCTGCACATCGCGTACTACGCGCTGCTGATGAAGTCCTTCCGGCTCGGCGACTTCGGGCAGGCCTATCCGATCGCCCGCGGCAGCGCACCACTCGTCGTCACCGTGCTGGCAGCGATCTTCGCGCACGAGATTCCCGACCGCTGGGTGGTCGCCGGGATCGCGCTGAGCTGCGCGGGGCTGACCGGCGCCGCGCTGTGGGGGCTGCGCGGGCGGCGGCCCGACTGGGCCGCGATCGGGGCCGCACTGGCGACCGGACTGTCCATCGCCGTGTACACGGTGGTGGACGGGCTGGGGGTACGGGTCTCGGGCTCGGCCTTCGGGTACGTGGCGTGGCTGATGGCGGTGCAGGGGGTCGTGATCCCGGCGTACGCGCTGTGCGTCTGGCGCACCCGGACCGTGGCGCGCCTGCGGCCCTTCCTCGTACCGGGGCTGCTGGGCGCCGTCCTGTCCGTGGGTGCCTACGCCCTGATCCTGTGGGCGCAGACCCGCGCCGAACTCGCGCCCATCGCCGCCCTGCGCGAGTCGTCGGTCATCGTGGGCGCGGCCATCGGTGCCGTGGTCTTCAAGGAACGGTTCGGGGCGGCCCGGATCGCCGCCGCGGGACTGCTGGTCGTGGGGATGGGGCTCATGCTGGCGTGATCGCGCCGGTGGGGCGCGCTGCCGTCGCGCTACGCCGCCGTGAGCCGACCCGGCACGGGGTCCCTCGGCGTCGGGCGGGTGACGCCCGAGAGGTCGTGGGCCGCGACGCTGTTGCGGTCCGTCACCGAGGGGCCCAGCGCGTAGTGCGCCCACAGGCCACCCGGCGGCCGCGCTCCCCCAAAGGCACGGACCGCCGTGTCCCGGGGCGGGTAGGGGTTCAGGGCGTATCCGGCCGTGTGCAGGCGCAGCAGGCTGAAGCCGCCCGGATAGTCCTTCACCGCGCTGACCTCCTGGAACGTGACGTGCTGGGGCGTGGTGAAGGAGTACGGGCCCGCGGGCGTGCCCAGGCCGTGCGGCGAGGTGCCCACCGCGTTGCCGCCGGCCAGGTGCAGGGGGGTGGGAGCGACGGGGACGCCCCGGGAACGGGCCCGGTAGTACTACGTCCGGCCCGGCTCCAGGTCCGTCAGTTCCACCTGGTGATGGGCGGTCGGGCGGTCCTCGCCGGCATACGGCCTTCGTGCCCGGCGGCGGTGAACGGCGGCCGTGGTCGCGGCGGCGTACCGGTCCGGATCACGTCAGGAGCGACGGGAACGCGACAAGCCGGGCACTCCGGGAGCACCCTGGAAGCAACCGGCAACGGCTGAGCCTGGAGACAGGTGTCCGGAGGTGATCGTCATGATGCACACCACGGTGGGATGGCATGTCGAGCTGGAGTTCCAGGAGGACGACACCCACACCAGGGCGGCGGCGCTGGTGCGGCTGCCCGACGGGACCGAGGTACGGGCCCACGGACACGCGGCCCGGCACCACACCGACTCCCAACAGCCGCGGGTGGGGGAGGAGATCGCCGGGGCGAGGGCGTTGAACGAACTGGCCATGCGCCTGCTGACCAAGGCGCACGACGAGATCGACTCGGCGTCGGGGCGCACGTCGCACCCGATTCACGTCTGACCCGCGTCCCGCGTGATCCGACCGCCAGGCGCGTGGCGGCATCCGGAGCGGGTTGACTTCCGCGAAGGAGGGCTGTCACGCTCTTGGCGGCGGTTGATGTGTGCCCCCGAGCGCCCCCTTGGCGGGCCGGGGCTTCCCGCCGGCTGATCCTTCTCTTTTCCTTGTGCACCGCCTCATGCTGTCGACACCGCGCGGCAGGCCCTCCGGCCTGCCACGCGGTGTTTTTTCATGCCGCGCGAAGGAGAGATCCGTGACCATCCCCACCCACCGACCCCAGGAGAGCGTGCCCGCCCGTCCCGGGC
>NZ_JBFBJT010000084.1:0-32553 GCF_040686175.1 Streptomyces sp. NPDC086077
CCTTGCCGGCGAAGGCGTTGCCGAAGAAGTTCAGACGGGGTTCCATGGCGATCTCCTGGTCGGGTTCCGGATACGCACTTCAGACCGGACAGCCCTGCCCCCTGTGACACCCGATGTTCGACCCTCACCGAATGAGCGGTAGTCTGGTCGCCATGCCGGACCACTCGTCCCCCGCCGACAGCGAGATCGCCCTGCCGCGCCTGCTGGGGGCGCTCAGTGATCCGACACGGCTGGGGATCGTCCGGGTGCTGTCTGACGGAGCGGAACGCGGATGGGGCCAGTTGTGCGCCCCCGTCGCCAAGTCCACCCTCAGCCATCACCTCAAGGTGCTGCGCGAGGCGGGTGTCACGCGCACCCGCCAGGAGGGCACCCGGTGCTACGTGACGCTGCGGCGCGAAACCCTCGACGCCCGCTTCCCCGGCCTCCTGCCGGCCCTGCTCTCCGCAGCCGTGGCCGACAACGTAGGGGAACACGTCACCGAGCGCGACGACCAAGCGTGACTGAACTGCCGTCCATGCCTCGCGGAGCGCGACCGCAGCGCGTGGGTCAGGCCGCGGCGGTGCGCTGATCCGGCTCGTCGGCGCCGGTGCCGGCTGTCCCGCTGCCGTGGACGAGACGCAGATGGCGGGACCGCCGGGCGTGCCGGGCGGGCTGCGGATCCTCGTGGAGCGTGTCCTCTATGCGGCTCATCACGATCAGCAGCAGGCTGAGACCGGGCAGCAGCAGGATGGCGAGCATCAGCACGGGCTTTCCCCTCCCTGTATGGCCATGACAGGCGGGTGCCCAGGAATCGCGCGGTGATGAAGGGCGCGACCACGAAAGCACCCGAAGTAATGACTTCGTGGCGCTCAGTGGTGCGAGTTGCTCGGTTCGCAGCCGTGCCGCCTGCCGAGGTGATGAGGGCTGAGGGCTCCCACCACCTCACCGGATGCCCTCCCCCGAGGGAGGACTCAGCGCCGCTCGGGCAGGTCGCGCTCGGCCGGCAGCGACTCCGCGTCCCGTGCGGGCGTGGTGGCGGTACGCGCGGACGGCGAGGACGCCGGCCTCTTCCCGCAGAACGCGGCCTCCAGCGTGTCACCGAGCGCCGTGTTGGCCTCGCCGCGGTTGGAGGTGTTCGCCATCGCCGACAGGCTGCGGCGGCCGTCGCGGGTCGAGAAGGCGTACGTGTAGTAGCCCTGGACGGTGCCGGTGTGGCCGTAGATCCGCGTGCCGCAGGACAGGTCGTAGCGGCGCAGGCCGAGCCCGTAGAAGCGGGTGTCGGTCGTGTCCGTCGGCGTCACCGTGGTCATCGCCTCCAGCGTGGCCCGGGACAGCAGCCGGCCCCGCAGCAGCGCGCCGGTGAAGGTGTTGAGGTCGGCGGGGCTGGAGATCACGGCGCCGGCCGACTGCGCCCAGGACACGGTCTGCTCGGTGGAGTCCACGAGCGGCGCACCCGCCTCGTCGGGGTGCAGGTAGCCCCGCACGCGCAGTCCCTTGATGCGCGTGTCGGGATGCACGTACGAGGTCTGACGCAGTCCCAGCGGCTTGATGATGCGGCGCTGGTAGGCGTCGGCCACCGGACGGCCTGTCAGCTTCTCGATGAGCATGCCGACGACCACGAAATTGGTGTTCGAGTACTTGTACGCCGCACCGGGCTCGGTGGTGGAGGGCTCGGCGAGGGACAGGTCGACGAGTTCCTGGTAGCTGAAGACGCGGTTCCGCACGGCTTCGAAGCCGGGCACCGTCTGATTGAACATGGCCTCGGTGTAGTCGGCCAAGCCGCTGCGGTGGCTGAGCAGGTGACGGACCGTGATGCGTTCGTCGGGCAGCAGCCCCGGCAGATAGCGGCCCACCGGCCGGTCCAGCTTCAGCCGGCCCTCCTCCATCAGTTGGAGCAGCACGACGGCGGAGAACGTCTTGCTGACGCTGCCGATCCGGAACCGCGCGTCAACGTCCATCGGCGCCCCTGAGACTCTGTCGCGGACTCCGACGGCACGGCTCCGGGCCCCCTCCGGTGCGGTGTAGCGCGCCATGGCGCCCGGCGCGCCCTTGGCCATCGCGGCGTTCAGCGCCGCGACGACCCCGTCCATGTCCGGGGCGGGAGAGTCAGGCGCTTCGGCGACGCCCCGGGGCGTGGCGGTGGCGGGCGACGCGGTGGCCAGAGGAGCGAATCCCCCGGCGAGGGCGGCGATCACGGTGAGGCCGACGGTCAGACGCCGGCGTGGCGACAGGGGCATGATGAGTCCTCGTTCTCTTCCTCGGCTGGTTCGGCAAGAGGCTGGATGCACGGGGCGGTCGACCACGGGCACGCATGGGTCATGAGTGCCTGAACTCGACCTCCGGTTGCAGGAACGCGACGCGACCTTCAAAGGACACTCGCCGATGCCCCGGGCGAGGCTGTGCCGGCCCCTCGCGCGTGCGACATGACCCGCTGTCAGTGGCACCTGCCACGATGACGAGCATGAAGATCTTCGAGTGGGGGCCGCTGCTCAAGCGGTGGAGCGAGGAGTGGCTGGAAGCCCTGGCCGCGGAGGAGCCGGAGGAGTTCGAGGAGCTGGAAGAGGACATCGTCCGTGACCGCTGGCTGGGATTCGCCCCGGCCGACCCGTCGGGGATCACCGCTCTGGAGGAGCGCGTTCGCAGGCTCGGGATCGCGGCGCCCCTGCCGCCGTCCCTGCGCGCGTTCCTGGAGACGACGAACGGCTGGCGCCACGCGGGTGGCTTCGTCCATCTGCTCGCCGGAGCCGAGAGCATCGACTCCTACGGGGATCCGTACGGCCTTCAGCGGCTGTACGAGGAGAATCTGGACGCGGACCCGCCGAAGGAGGAGGTCCTCCTGGCCGGCATGTGGGGCCGGGCGCTGCAGCTGTCGCTCGACTCGGACATGACGGATGTGCTGCTCGACCCGGGCGACGTCGGCGCCGACGGGGAGTGGGCGGTGTACGTCCACCACGGCTGGAGCGGTGAACGGCCCGACCGCCACGACTCGTTCCGCGTGTTCATGGAGCGGATGTACAAGCAGGTCTACCAGCTGGGCGGCGGTCACTCCGGCTTCGAGAACGCGGTGACGCGGGAGCTCGACGCCAAGGTGGAGGATGCTCGAGTGGCCTGCCTCAGGGGTGAGTTGGACGAGGCGCTCACCGTCCTGGGCGAGGCGAGGGAGCTCGGCAGAGAGCGCGCGGGCCTGCTGGTCGCACAGCTCCGGGCGCTGCTCGACGGCGGTGCCTGGGTGCCGCTCGACCCGCGCATGGACGATCCGCTGTACGCCGGGGAGGTGCTGCCCCTGAAGGTGTGCGACCACCTGCGCCAGTTCCGGCACGACGACTCCTTCGTGCTCGGCCCGGTGACGGAGGACTACGCGACGGACCGGGAGCGGGCCAAGGTGGTCCTGCAGCAGATCAGGGAGCGCACCTACGAGTACACCTCGCCGGGCCCCTTCGGGCGCGCGGTCGAGGAGGCCAGGGAGCTGGCCCGCTGGGGCGACACGGACGGCGCCTGGCGAGCCCTCGCGGCGGCGGTCCCGCGGTGGGAGCCGTACCGGGACGACCATGTGGCCCCGTTCGGTCTGCTCGGAGACCCGTTGCTCGGGCCGGTCGTCACGCCCGAGCGTGGCAGGCAACTGCTGACCACGCCCCGGGCCGGCCAGGCGCGGGCAACGCCCGAGCCTGCGGTCGCGCACCCGCCCGAGCCTGCGGTCGCGCACACGCCCGCACCCCCACCGGCTCCCGCCTCCGCCGCCGAGCGGCGGGCGGCGGCCCATGACGGGCTCGGGTGGCTGACCCGCCAGCACCCCGCGACTGGAGCGCGCCGGGAGTCCTACCGATTCGTCCTGGTGGACGGCATACGCCCCGAAGAACTGGCCGAACGCTTCGGCACGGGCACGCTGGAGCCGGTCGCCGGCGAGAGCGAGCTTCGGCATCCTCAGTTCTCACGGCAGCCAGGACGCCCCGGGCCGACGGCCCGCATCGGCGCCCGGGACGGCTGGAGTTTCGCCTTCGAGTCGGCCCACCGGCTGCACTTCGATCCGTCCCGCCTGAGACACCCCGGCACCGAACTCTCATGCGGCACCCGCGCTCTGACGGTCTGGCGGCAGCCGGGGCTGTTCCACTTCGCCTGCGCCGAGGACGGCGAGCAGCGGTACGCCTTCACGGTCCACCAGGCGGTGTTCCACCGCACGGGCACGCTCCCCGCGGCGCTCGACCCCGACCGGCTGTTCGCCGGCCCGGCAGAACCTGCCACCGACCTCTCGGACGAGCGCCGTGCTCTGGACGCGATCGCGGCGACGTACGGTGTCTCACTTCCCCGATTCGCCCTGGACCACGGCAGGTTGCCCACACTGCCGACGCGGCCGTGGATCGGGCCGGCGGGGCCGGGGGCGGCGTACATGACGGTCACGGGTACCGAGAGGTAGGCAAGCCGGATCGCCTCACATGGGCCGCATCCGACCCATTGACCCCCTGTGAAGCCGGAACCTACGCTGTGCGACGTATACCAGAAAGCGCTTTCCAGATCACGGTCCGCATACCAGCCACCGGGAGCGCAAAATGAGTAGTCATCACCCACGGCTCCGCCGAAGAATCCTCTTTCCCGCCACCGTCGTCACGGCACTTCTTGCGCTTGTCGTCGGGATCGGCCTGGCCTCGCCCCCGCGGGCCGAAGCAGCCGCGGCCTACCGGGTCTTAGTCTTCTCCAAGGTCACCAACTTCACCCATGACTCCATCCCCGCCGGGATCGAGGCCATCAAGAAGCTGGGCAGTGAGAACGGCTTCGAGGTCGAGGCCACCGACGACGCCGCGGCCTTCACCGACGCGAACCTCGCGCGCTTCCAGGCGATCGTCTTCAACAACACCAACTCCACGCCGGAGTCGGGCGATCTCCTCGACGCGGCGCAGCGCGCCGCACTCCAGAAGTACGTACGTGGCGGTGGCGGCTGGGTCGGTCTGCACGCGGCCTCGGCCAGCGAGCGCGACTGGACCTGGTACGAGGGTCTGGTCGGCGCCATCTTCGACAAGCACCCCGCCGTCCAGACCGGGCGGGTCAAGGTCCTCGACCAGGCGCACCCCTCCACCAAGGGCCTGCCGGAACTCTGGGAGCGCTCCGAGGAGTGGTACAACTGGCGCACCAACCCCACCGGCAAGGTCCACACGCTCGCGCAGATCAAGGTGCGTGACGGTATCACCGGGCTCGACGAGGGTGTCGACCATCCGTGGTCCTGGTGCCAGAACTACGACGGCGGGCGCTCCTGGTTCACCGCCGGCGGCCACGACAAGGCCGCGTTCGGCGAAGCGCCGTTCCTCCAGCATCTGCTCGGCGGCATCCAGTGGGCCGCGGGCGACAAGCCCGGCGACTGCACCGCCGGCAAGACCAGTGCATTCCAGCGCACCCCGCTGGCCACCAGTGATCTGGCCGACCCCTTCGAGCTGGCCGTCGCGCCCGACCGCCGGGTGTTCTTCATCCAGCGCACCGGCAAGGTCAAGGTGATCGACCAGCAGACGCTCAAGGTCACCACCGCCCTGGACTTCGCCTACACGCCGGAGATGACGAGCCAGTCCGACGGCCTCCTCGGCCTGGCACTGGACCCCGGCTTCGCCGAGAACCACTGGCTGTACCTCCTGAACTCCGACAAGACCGAGAAGCAGATCAATCTGTCGCGGTTCACGGTGACGGGCAACACGATCGACCCCGCGTCGGAGAAGCGGCTGCTCGCGATCCCCACCCTGCGGGGCGAGGGCAGGGCCAACTCCCACATGGCGGGCTCGCTCGCCTTCGACAAGCACGGCGAGCTCTACATCGCGACCGGGGACAACACCGACCCCTTCGCCTCGGACGGTTTCACCCCCATCGACGAGGGTGCGGGCCGCCGTGCGTGGGACGCCCAGGGCACCTCGGGCAACACCAACGACCTGCGCGGCAAGATTCTGCGCATCACCCCGGAGGACGACGGGACCTACAGCATCCCCGAGGGCAACCTCTTCGCGCCGGGTACGGACAAGACCCGTCCCGAGGTCTACGCGATGGGCATGCGCAACCCGTTCCGGATCACCACCGATCCGCACAGCGGTGCGCTGATGGTGGCGGACTACGGTCCCGACGCCCGTGAGGCCAAGGCGGACCGCGGGCCGGAGGGGACGGTCGAGTACACCCGCATCACCAAGCCAGGAAACTTCGGCTGGCCGTACTGCGTAGGCAACAACACCCCCTTCAACGACTACGACTTCACGACCAGGACGTCAGGACCGAAGTTCGACTGCTCCGCCCCGGTCAACAACTCTCCCAACAACACCGGGCTCACCCAGCTGCCGCCCGCCCAGCCGGCCACCGTCTGGTACGCGTACTCCGCTTCGCCCGAGTTCCCCGAACTGGGCACCGGCGGCGGCGGGCCGATGAGCGGTCCGGTCTACGACTACGACCCGGCGAACACCTATCGCACCAAGTTCCCTGAGTACTTCGACGGGAAATGGCTCAACTACGAGCTCACTCGCACCTGGTTCAAGGCGTTCTCGCTCCAGCAGAAGGACCAGACGTTCACCGATCCGCGCTTCGCCCCCGTGAAGGCCGGTGATCTGCACTCCATCAACGGGATCTTCGGCGACATGAAGTGGAATCAGCCCTTCGACGCCGACTTCGGGCCCGACGGAGCGCTCTACGTCATCGACTTCGGTCTCGGCAGCGGCACCGGCCGCGGTGGCAGCAACGAGGGGTCGGGCATCTACCGCATCGACTACGTCGGGGACGACCGGCTGCCGGACGCCAAGGTGACGGCCACGCCCGACAGCGGGAAGGCGCCGCTGAAGGTGAAGTTCTCCAGCGCGGGGTCGGGCCTGCCGAGCGGCACAGCGGTGACGTACGCCTGGGACTTCGACGGGAACGGCACCACCGACTCGACGGCTGCCGACCCGACCCATGTCTACCGGACCGAGGGCCGGTTCACCGCCCGGCTGACGGTCACCGCACCCGGGAATCTGAGCGGTCTCGCCGTCACCGACATCACCGTCGGCAACTCCCGGCCCGAGGTGACCATCCAGCAGCCGCCGAACGGCGGGATGTTCAGCTTCGGCGACACCATCCCGTTCAAGGTCAAGGTCAAGGACCGCGAGGACGTACAGATCGACTGCTCGCGCGTGGTCGTCCAGTCGCAGCTCGGCCACGACTCGCATCTGCATCCGCTGGACAACTACACCGGCTGCGCCGGCGAGATCCGGACGGACGCCGGCGACAGCCACGGCCCCGGCCAGAACCTGTACTACGGCATCACCGCCCAGTACGAGGACAAGGGGGCACCCGGGGTACCGGCGCTCACCGGTTCGACCTCGCTCACCCTGCGCCCGGCCCTGCGCGAGGCGGAGCACCACACCTCCACCGGCGGCGCCCACGACGGCGTGGTGGTGGCGAACCGCCCGGACGCCTCCGGCGGCAAGCGGCTGACGGAGATCGAGGACGGCGACTGGATCCGCTTCGATCCCGTGCACCTGAAGGGGATCGACTCGGTGACGGTCGGCGCGGCCTCGGGCGGCCTGGGCGGAACCGTCGAGTTCCGTTCCGGGTCACCCACGGGCTCGCTCCTCGGCAGTGTGAGCGTGCCCAACACCGGCGACTGGGGCAACGTCGTCTCGCCGACGACAGCCCTGAAGTTCGCGGGGATCACCGCACCGCTGTACGTGGTCTTCTCCAACCCGCAGTGGGCCGCCGACAAGCCAGACCTGTTCGCCGTGGACTGGCTGCACTTCAACGGCCGTGGCGTCGAGAAGCACCCGGGCACCAAGGTCACCGTGAAGGTGGCTCCGGCCTCCGGCACCGCACCCCTCGCCGTACAACTGACGGGCACCGTGAAACCGCTCGCCGGCCGCACCATCGCCTCGTACCACTGGGACTTCGGTGACAACACCAAGCCCAGCGCGCCCGAGGGCGCGTCGGCCACGCACAGCTACGCGAGGCCCGGCACGTACACCGCGCATCTGACCGTCACCGACGACAAGGGAGACACCACCAGCACCTTCGCCCGCGTCACCGTGAGTTGAGGCAGGAGCAGACATGAGAGGAGCTGACATGAACGGCACACGACGCGCCTTCCTCGGAACCGCACTGGGCGCGGCCGCGGCGACCGCTCTGGGCGCACCCGCCCAGGCCGCCGAGACGGGCCGGTGCCGACGGCGCATCCCGCCGTCCGGCATCGGGATGCACCTCTACACCATGCGCACCCCGCTGGCGACGGACTTCAAGGGCACCCTCGCCCGGCTCTCGGACATGGGATACGCGACGGTCGGAGTGAGCGGCCGGCACGGCAACAGCGCGGCCGCGATACGGACCATGCTGGACGAGACCCGTCTCAAGGCGGTGCTCGAACACGTCGGGTACGACATCGTCCGCGGCAGCGGTCTGCCGCAGGCCCTGGAGGACATCCACACCCTCGGCGCCAGGTGGATCGTCGTACCGAGCCTGCCCAGCGCCATGCACAACCCGGCGGGGTTCCGGGAAGCCGCCCGGGAGTTCAACAAGGCCGGGCTCGCCGCACGCGAGGCCGGTCTCGGGCCGCTCCTGTTCCACAACCACGGCCTGGACCACGAGGTCGTCGAGGGCGAGAACCTGTACGACATCCTGCTGAAGGAGACCGACCCGCATCTGGTCGGATTCGAGCTCGACGTGTACTGGGCGGCCAAGGGCGGAGCCGATCCCCGGTCGCTGTTCGTGCGCCACCGCCGGCGTTTCCCCGCGCTGCACGTCAAGGACATGGCCCCGGACGGGGACTTCGCCGATGTCGGTTCGGGTGTCCTGGACTTCCCGTCGATGTTCCGGACGGCGGACAGCGGGGGCGTGCGGCAGTGGCTGGTCGAGCACGACGCACCGGCGGATCCGTTCGCCACCGCGTTGAACAGCTACCGGTACCTCTCCCGTCTGAGGTACTGACGGCGACGGCACGCCTGCACGCCACTGAGCCTCGCACCCCGACGAAGGGGGGGCGAGGCTCAGTCGTCCGGGTCTGTGCGCCGACCCGTGGGCCCGCGCGTCAGTCCGCGGCGGAGGCCGCACCGAGCAGATGGCGGATACGGCTGGTGGCCTCCCGGAATTCCGGGCGCCCCATCGTCTCGGTGTAGTCGCGTTCGGCCGGCAGTCCCACCGTGATGGTCTCCGTGATCGTGCCGGGCCGCGGGCTCATCACCACCACCCGGTCGGCCAGGTAGCAGGCCTCGGAGATGGAGTGCGTGACGAGCAGCACGGTGGTGCCCGTCTCCCGCCAGATCCGGTTGAGTTCCATGTTCATCTGCTCGCGGGTCAGCGCGTCGAGCGCACCGAACGGCTCGTCCATCAGCAGCACCGGCGGTTCGTGCAGCAGCGCGCGGCACAGCGCCACCCGCTGCTGCATACCGCCGGACAGCTCGTGCGGATAGGCGTCCTCGAAGCCGCCGAGGCCGGTCATGGCGATCAGCTCCTCGACACGCCGCCGGGCGGTCGCACCCGGCATCCTGCGCATCTCGGCCTGGAGCAGGATGTTGCGGCGGGCCGACCGCCACTCCAGGAGGGCCGCGCGCTGGAAGACGTAGCCGATGTCGTGGCGGGGGCCGCGTACCTGCTCGCCCGCGAGCCGGACCTCTCCGGTGGACGGTCTCAGCAGGCCCGCGACCAGTTTGAGAAGGGTCGACTTCCCGCAGCCCGAGGGGCCGACGATGGCGACGAACTCCCCGGGCGCGACGTCGAGGGAGACTCGCTCCAGCGCGTTGACGTCCCGGTTCTTCGTGCGGAAGCGGACCGCCACGTCGGCGAGTCCGACCGCCGCCTGCCGCGCGTCCTTGTCCAGCTGCACACCGGGCTCCCGCACCGTCGTCTCTCTCGCCATCGTCATCCCTTCATCGCGGTGGCGCTGTCCCAGTACTCCGCCACGGGCTTGGGGCTCTTGACCAGGCCGGCCTCGGAGAAGACGTCGATCGTCTGCTGCCAGTCGGCATCGGTGTTCACACCGGGTGCCTTCCCCTCGGTCCCCGGGGTGTGCAGCAGCGTCAGGGTCGTCTCGAACTGCTCGGACAGCACCTCCTTGGGCGGGAGTTGCTCGCTGGCGCCGTCCATCGCGCTGACGGCCGGGTCGGGGGACTTCTCCGCAGCGGCGAACGACTCGCTGACCGCCTTGGCCATGCGGGCGGCCACGTCCTTCTTGGTGGTCAGGAAGCGCTGTCCGGTGATGAGGCCGTTGGAGTAGAAGTTGAGCCCGTGCTCGGAGAAGCGCAGATATGCGACCGGCTTCCTGGCCTTGTTCTGCATCGTGGGGCCCTGGTCGCTGGCGTAGCCGAGCAGTCCGTCCGTCTTGCCGGAGATCACCGCCGCGATCTTGCCCGCCGGGTCGGTGTTCTGGACCTTGACGTCCGACTCCGCGAGGTTGTTCTTCTTCAGGAAGATCGGGAACGTCTTGGAGAGCGCGTCGCCCGCCGTGCCCGCGATGGTCTTGCCCTTGAGGTCGGCGGGGGCCTTGATGCCCTGCGACTCGAAGAACTGCACGGAGGACGGCGTGGTCTGGAGGAATACGCCGAGGCTCTTCACCTTGACGCCGGAGTCGACGCCGGACAGCACCGCGGGGGTGTCCGCCCAGCCGAAGTCGGTCTGGCCGGCGCCGGTGGCCTGGACGGTCTTCTGGGACCCCTGTCCGGCCTGGATGGTGAGGTCGATACCGTGCTTCTCGAATATCTTCTGCTGCTTGCCGTAGTAGAACGGCGCGTGCTCGCCATACGGATACCAGTTGAGGGTCAGGGTGACCTTGTCGAGCTTCTTGCCCGACTCACTGGTGCTCTCGTCCGAGCCGTCCTCACCGCAGGCCGTGGCGACCAGGAGCAGCGGAACGAGGCCGATCAGAAGTCTGCGCGCAGTCATGGCTGGTCCTTCTCGTCAGCGAGGGTCGTGCGGGGTCAGTAGGCGGTGGTGACACCGGAGTCCCGGCGGCTGGCGTGCCACGGGAGCAGGAACTTCTCGGCGACCTCGACGAGGACGAAGAGGACCACGCCGATCAGCGACATCACGAGCAGTCCCGCGAAGAGCATCGGGGTGTCGAGATTGCCGTTGGCCTGGAGGATGACGTAGCCGAGACCCTCGTTGGCGCCGACGAACTCGCCGACGACGGCGCCGGTGACGGCGAGGGTGACCGCGACCTTGAGGCCGGAGAAGAGGTGCGGGAGCGAGGCGGGGAAGCGGATCTTGACGAAGGTCTGCCAGGAGTTCGCGCCCATCGTCGACGACAGTTGGAGCATCTCCGGGTCGACCGCCTTGAGCCCGGTCACCATCGAGATCACCACGGGGAAGAAGGCGATCAGCACGGCGATCAGGATCTTCGGGGCGATGCCGAAGCCGAGCCAGACGACGAACAGCGGGGCGATGGCGATCTTGGGGACGACCTGGGCGAAGAGCAGGATCGGGTAGAGCGTCTTCTCGACGGTCGACGAGTAGACCATGATCACCGCGGCGGCGACACCGACGGCGACGGCGATCAGGAAGCCGAGCAGCGTCTCGTAGGTGGTCACCCAGGTGTGCTGCCAGAGGTAGTCGCTCTTGCCGGTCAGGACGTCGAGCGTCGCGCCCGGTGAGGGCACGAGATAGGGCTCGACCAGTTCGGCCGCGGCGATCACCCACCACGCGCCGAAGCACGCCAGCAGCAGCGCCACGGGGCGCCAGCTCCGATCCAGGGCGCCGGAGATCCGCTCCCTGGCTCCCGGCTTGTTCCGCTGGGCAACCCCCGCCACTTTCTCGGGCGTTGCCTTGATGACGCTCTGGCTCACGGGTCAATTCCTCCGGTTTCCGGAGCGGTCGAGAAGAGCTGTGGGCTGGTATGTTCGGAAAACGCTTTCAGAAAGCGCTTTCTGGTAGGGTGTGGCCACGCTAATGACTGCCTGTGCGCACGGTCAATAGGTCGTCCCGAAGTTTCGGGGGTGCGGTGAGAGAACGGCATGCAACACCCGTCCATGTGACGCTCGACGTCGTCGCGCGTGAGGCCGGCGTCTCCCTGGCCACGGCCTCCAGAGTGCTCAACGGGACCACACGGGTCCGCGAGGACCTGCGCCAGCGGGTACGCGCGGCCGCCGACCTGCTCGGCTACATCCCCAACGCCCATGCCCAGGCGCTCGCCAGCGCCTCCAGCAACACGGTCGGCCTGATCTGTCACGACGTCGGCGACCCGTACTTCGCCGCCATAGCCGCCGGAGTGATGCGCGCCGCCGCCGAGCAGGACCTCCTCGTCATGCTCGCCAGCACCTTCCGGGAACCCGAGCGCGAGATCGCGTACGTCTCCACGCTCCGCGCGCAGCGGGCCCGCGCGATCCTGCTGATCGGCTCGGGCATCCAGGACCGCGCCTGGGAGCGGGCCCTCGCCGCCGAACTCGAACCGTACGTCCGCGCGGGCGGCCGGGTCGCGGTGGTGAGCCGGCACCGCAGCCTGCGGGTGGACGCCGTGCTGCCCGAGAACCGCGCCGGCGCGGCGGCGCTCGCGCGAGCCCTGCTGGACCTCGGGCACCGGGAGTTCGCCGTGCTCGGCGGGCCGCCTGAACTGACCACCGTCTCGGACCGGTTGGCGGGTTTCCGGGAGGGCCTTGCCACGGCCGGCGTCACGCTGCCGCGGGAGCGCGTCGTGGAAGGCGCGTTCACCCGCGACGGCGGATACGCGGCAGCACGCGAGCTGCTGACCCGGCCAAGCCGGCCGACCTGCGTCTTCGCCGTCACCGACGTGATGGCGGTCGGGGCCCTCGCCGCGTTCCGGGAGGAGGGTGTCCGGGTCCCTGAGGACATGTCCCTGGCCGGGTTCGACGACATCCCCCTCGTACGGGAACTCTCACCGCCCCTGACCACCGTCGCCCTGCCGCTCGCCGCGATGGGGCAGCAGGTCATGGCCCTCGCCCTGCGCGAGCCGCACGGCCCGCGCTCACGCGTACTGCGGGCCGGCGGCGAGGTCGTCCTGCGTGCCAGCACCGCCCCGCCCCCACCCGACTCCCTTCGGGAGGGGAGCCGTTGAGCACCCTGCGGACCGCGTGGACTCCGCCGGCCGCCCGGAGCGCTCCGTCGATGCGCCCGGGCCCCATGGGCGCGCTCGCGGCAGCCCTTCACCAGCCGTATCGCGGAGGCGGTGGATCCCGTCATTTCCCGCCCTCCAAGCCGCCCCCTCGAGCCGGACTTTGAACACATCGATGACAAAGTATGGACATGACAAGCAGAAGTCTCCTACCTTTGCGGCGCAACCGCAGGCTCCGCCACGGAAGAAGACCGGAACGAAATCCGGCACGGTCCGGTCCCCAGCCCAGGAGGACCAATGCGCCAACCCCTGTTCCCCGTCGTCCGAAGACACCTCGTTCCGCTACTGACGTCAGCCGTCCTGGCCGCCGGTGCCCTGGCCGCCCCGGCGGCCGTCGCCGCTCCCGCTGACATTCCGCCGCAGGAGCCCGGGGTCACGCTGCGCGTGTTCGACGTGCAGACCCCGCTCAGCGAGTTGTGCACCCTGAAGCCGGGACAGACCCCCAACCACGACAAGCTCATGCCTACGGTCGACTGGTCCACGACCGCCGACTTCGGCGGGCTCGCCGACCGCTTCGTCGCGGAGGCGACCGGTTACCTGGTGGCGCCGAGCGACGGCTCCTACGTCTTCCGCCTCACCAGCGACGACGGCTCGCGGCTGACCCTCGACGGCGACACGGTGATCGACCACGACGGGCTCCATGGAGCCGAACCGAAGGACGGCGCCGTCCATCTCACCGCCGGGCCGCACCCCCTGCGCATCGACCACTTCGAGCGCGACGGCGGGCAGCAGCTGCAGCTCTCCTGGAAGCCCCCGGGAGCCAGTGACTTCACCGTCGTGCCCCAGGAGGCGCTGAGCACCGACGCCGGCGTGGTCCGCGTGACGGCGCCGGGCCGCAAGGAGTGCGAGGCTGGCGGGGACACCCCCGGTGACGGCCTGCCGCTCACCTCCGTGCGCCCCGACCTCACCCTCACCGACCTGCGCCCGGACGGTTTCGAGCCCCAGGTCAGCGGCATGGACTGGCTGCCCGACGGACGTCTCGCGATCAGTACGTGGGGCGGGAGCAACAACGTTGCCGGAGAGGTGTACCTGCTGGACAACGTCACCGGCCCGACCAGCCGTGACAAGGTCACCGTCGAGAAGGTGGCGACCGGGCTGCGCGAGCCCATGGGGATCAAGTACGTCGATGGTTCCCTGTACGTCTCGCAGAAGCACGAACTGACCCGGCTGGTCGACCGGGACGGCGACGACGTGACCGACGAGTACCGCACGGTGGCCACCTGGCCCTACGGAGGCAACTTCCACGAGTTCGCGTTCGGCCTGCTCTACCGCGACGGGTACTTCTACGTGAACCTCTCCGTCGCCATCGACTACGGCGGGGCGACCACCACTCCGCAGCCGGCGCCGGGCCGCGGGACCACGTACAAGGTGAGCAAGAGGACCGGCCGGATCAGCCCGGTCGCCGGTGGGCTGCGCACACCCAACGGCATCGGCTGGGGACCGGGCGGCGGCCTGTTCACCACCGACAACCAGGGTGGCTGGCTTCCTTCCTCGAAACTGGTCCAGATCAAGCAGGACCGCTTCTTCAACCACTACACCGAACCCGCAGGCCCCTTCGAGGACTCGCCCGTCACCGCGCCGGTGCTATGGCTGCCGCAGAACGAGATCGCCAACTCACCCTCCACACCGCTCTATCTGAGCAAGGGCCAGTTCGCCGGGCAGATGCTGATCGGGGACGTCACCTACGGCGGCCTCCAGCGCGCCTACCTGGAGAAGGTGAAAGGGCAGTACCAAGGCGCCGTGTTCCGCTACACACAGGGCCTGGAGGCCGGCGTCAACCGGATCACCCTCGGTCCCGACGGCGCGATCTACACCGGCGGTCTCGGCGCCGACGGCAACTGGGGCCAGGAGGGCAAGCTCAGGTTCGGCCTGCAGAAACTGACGCCCAACGGCGGCAACACCTTCGACATCAAGACCATGCGCGCCGTGCCCGGCGGCTTCGACCTCACGTACACGCAGCCGGTGTCCCCCGAGACCGCCGCGCAACTCGCCGAGCACTACCGGGCCGAGCAGTGGCGCTACACACCGACCACCGACTACGGCGGCCCGAAGATCGCCGAGGAGCGGCTCGCCGTACGCTCGGCGACGTTGTCCGAGGACGGCCGCACCGTTCGCCTGCGGCTGGACGGCCTGAAGCCCGGCCATGTCGTGCACGTGCGTTCCCCACGCCCCTTCACCTCGGCGTCCGGTGAGTCCCTGTGGAACACCGAGGCCTGGTACACGCTCAACGCGATTCCCGGCAAGCAGCCCCCTCCCGCGACCCTGTACGAGGCCGAGGAGGCGCGCCTGACCGGCAAGGCCGGCATCAACACCGACCACGTCGGGTACTCCGGCAGCGGTTTCGTCGACCGCTACGCCACCGAGGGCGAGGTCGGCACGTCCTTCGACGTGACGGTCCCGAAGTCGGGCTCCTACGACGTGAACCTGCGCTACTCCAACGGTCCCAACCCCTTCCAGGGCACCAAGTCCCTATCCCTGTACGCCAACGGGAAGAAGGTGCGGCAGACCGAACTGCCCTCCACCGGCGACTGGGACTCCTGGTCCACCCGGACGGAACGCCTGACCCTGCGCGCCGGCCACAACGAGATCGCCTACCGGTACGACGCGGGCGACACCGGCCACGTCAACCTCGACCTGATCACCGTGCACCCGCACGGCACCCCGGTCACCCTCTTCGACGGCACCGCGGCCTCGCAGGCGCAGTGGCTGCACCCGGACGGCCGCCGGACGGCCTGGCCGCTGACCGACGAGAAGTCGATGGAGGTGTGCTGCGGTGACCTCCGCACCAAGGACGCCTACCAGGACTTCGCGCTGCACGTCGAGTTCCGTGTGCCGCTGCTGCCGCCGGACGTGACCGGTCAGGACCGTGGAAACAGCGGCATTTACCTCCAGGACCGCTACGAGCTCCAGATCCTCGACTCCTACGGCGACACCTCGCTGGACACCAACGAGGCCGGCGCGTTCTACCTGAAGAAGGCACCCGACGTGAACGCGGCGACCGCGCCGGAGACTTGGCAGACCTACGACATCGTCTTCCGCGCGGCCCGCTACGACGACAGCGGCCGCAAGACCGCCGACGCCCGGGCGACGGTCGTGTGGAACGGCAGGAAGGTGCACGACGACGTCACGCTCGACGGTCCCACCGGCTCGGGCCGGCCCGAGACGCCCGCGGCGGGGCCGATCCGGTTGCAGGACCACGGCAACAAGGTGCGGTTCCGCAACATCCGGGTGCAGCCGCTGAGCTGAGCGGCGGCCGGTCCACGACGGGCCCGGGGCCGACGGCGGGAGCCGTCGGCCCCGGGCGCCGTACCGTGCGTCCCGTCTCAGCCGGAGGCCCGGGCGCCGTCCGTCGCGTCCGTGGAGTGCAGCAGGCGCAGGAACGCCTTCACCCCCGCGATGATCTCCTGGTTGTCGGTGAGACGGTTCACCGTGGCCTCGAACTCCCGGCCCAGCGCGGCGATTCGACGGTCCGCCTCCTCGGCGCGTTCGTACGTGCTCATGGCCAGCGCGTCCAGCGTGCGGCGCAGTTCGGCCAGGGCCCGGTACTGTTCCTCGGTCTTCTCCTCCAGGACCCGCGTCCCGGCCTCGGTTCGGTCCAGTCGGCCGTGCAGTTCCACGACGTCGTCCCGCGGATGGGTGACGTCCTTGAGGAGAGCGCCAAGGCGCCGCCGGAGCTGGCCGAAGTAGGCACCTGCCGGGCGGAAGAACGTGCTCAGCAGAAAGAAGGCGGCGAACCAGTATCCCGTGAACTCGCCCGTCGCCCAGGTGACCGCCAGGACGAGCGTCGCGGTCAGGATGTGGCCCGCGACGGCCGTCCGGAGCATCGTGCGGGCGATGCGGGTCGCTTCGGCGTCCCGGGCAGGGGAGACCTCGATGCCCTTCTCACGGCTCACCGCGATCTCGCCGAGCACCGCGTGGGCCCGGAAGTACAGGTTCCACGGGAGCGTGAGCAGGAGCAGCAGCCACACCAAACTCAGCACGCCCGCTCCGACGGCGAACACCACCTGCGGCGGCGCCCCCGCCACGTAGGCGAGGACGAGTGCCCCGGCCGCCGTCATGACCGCCAGCACCCCCGCCAGAAATCTCCCCATGCCCCCGCCTCCCGGCTTGCGCCCCGACGTCCGGAACGCCATGGTCGCGGATCCGGCGCGGCCGGGCATGAGTAGGCGTACTCAGGACGCTGCCGGGCGAACGGGGGTGCGACGACAGGGCCCTAGGGCCGAGGGGCCCGCCGGTCCTTGCGCTGCTCCAGTTCCTCGTCGTCGACGAGGACGAGCATGGGTTTGTCGGGCTCGCACATCATCGTGACGACGAACCGACTCGGCACGTCGGTGCGGTTGTTGCCGTCCTGGTAGTGGATCACGTCGCCGCCGGGCTCCCAGAACGCCTCCCCGGCCCGGACCACCCGTTCGGGTTCGCCCTCCAGTTCGAACAGCATCTCGCCTTCCAGCACGTAGCCGAAGGCTGGTCCGAAGTGGCGGTGCGGGGGTGTGCCGGGGTCTCCCGGGGGAAATTCGACGAGCAGCGTCATGACGTGTGCGCCGTCCGGGACAGAGGGCGGTTTCGCCTCCTGGATGACGGTCACGGCGGTCTTCCAGGCTTCGGATCGCCGGCCCTGGCTTCCTGGAGAGTTTGCGTCGGGTCCGTTGCTCGGCATCACGCGACCTCCTGTCCGTGCCTCGCAGCACGGGTGCGACATACCAGAACAGATTACTCTTTTTCTGTACATTCCAGCTATCAGAAGGGTGTGGTCATGAAGTTCACCGTCCTGGGGGGAAGTGGCCTGCTCGGCTCACAGGTAGGGGAGCGACTGAGGGCGGCCGGCCACGAAGTGGTGTCCGCTTCGCTGTCCAGCGGAGTCGACGTGATCAGCGGGAAGGGCTTGGACGAGGCTCTGCGGGGCGCCGATGTGGTCGTGAACCTGACCAATTCGCCGACTTTCGACAGCGCCTCCGTCGACTTCTTCGAGACGTCGATGCGCAACGTCGCGGCCGCGGCCGAGGCGGCCGGCGTCCGTCACCATGTGATCGCCTCGATCGTCGGGGTGGACCAGGTGCCCGATCTCGATTACTACCGGGCCAAGATGATCCAGGAGAAGGCGCTCCGGGAGAGTCCCACGCCCTACTCGATCGTGCGGGCCACGCAGTTCTACGAATTCGTCGAGGCGATCATGTCCTGGACCACCGAAGGTGACGCCGTCCATCTGCCGTCCACTCCGGTGCAGCCGATGGCCTCGGCCGATGTCGCGGCGGCGGTCACGCGGGCCGCGTCCGAGGCTCCGCTGCAGGGCATCCGCAATGTTGCCGGTCCGGGGGTCTACAACCTCGACGAACTGGGCCGCATCACGCTGGCGGCGCACTCCGACGGACGTCATGTGGTCACCGACGAGGAGGCGGGCATGTTCGCTCAGGTCGGTGGTGACGTGCTGACGGCTCCGAAGGACGCCGACCTGGCCACCACGACGTACGAGGAGTGGATGCGGCGGCAGCAGCGATAGCAGGGGTACCGCGGGCGCCCGCACCGTCACACGGTCACACGGTGGGACCACCCGGCCCACTAGTTGTCTCGCGAGCGAGATATGCTGGGTTTCGCGGAATGGGCCCGGCCCGATGGACCACGCCGACGAGCAGTCCTGCCAGGCAGCGCCGCGCGTTCCGGTGCACCCACCCCTACCGCGGTGCACATCGACGATCATTTCCTGCCATGAGGACCTTGTGGACACCAGCAACGAGGCCGCGCGCGGCCTGACCGACATCGAGGGTTTCCTGTACTGGGAGGCCCATCTCCGCACCGCTCACCGCCGCGCGACCGACTTCGTCTCACGTGTGACCGGGCTCAGCCCGACACAGAAGGCCGAGATCGAGTGGTGGTACGTGCAGGAGCAACTCCGTGTTTCCCAGTCGATCACGCGGCACCTCACCGACCACATCACCGCCGTGGAAGAGCATCACGCCCGGCGATACACCCGGTTGCGCCGTGGTGCGTACGCCGCGACGACGCTCTTCACCACGCTGATCCTCACCCTGTGCGTCGCCGTGCTTCTCGGCACGGCCGCGTGACCGCACAGCCCTCGGCGGGTGACTCATGGCGCCGTTTCCAGCCTCACCAGCAACTTGCGCAGAGCGCCGGCAACGGCGTCCTGTTCCTCGGCCTCGAGTACGGACACCAGATTCCGCTCCAGAGCGAAGTACGCCTCGACGCGACGGTCCAACTCGGGCAGTGCGTCCTCCGCCAGACTGACCCGTGAGCTGCGCCGATCATCGGGCGAGGCGGTGCGGTTGATCCAGCCCGCGCGCTCCAGCCGCTTGAGCCTGCCGCTGAGTCCCGCGGAGGAGACGATCAGGGACCCCATGAGCTGTCCGGGCGTCAGCACGAACGGAGGACCTGTTCGGCGCAGCGCCAGGAGCACGTCGAGATCCCCCAGATTGGCGATGCTCCTGCCCTCCTGGCGTCGCAGCCCCTCCTCCATCAGCTCCTCGGTCAGCCGCGCCGCACGGAGCACGCGCCCGATCACGGCACCGGACGAGACGTCCAACTGGGGCCACTGACCCCGCCATTGCCCCAGCATGGCATCCACGCTGTCGCTGCCGCCCGGATCAGTGTGAAATCTGGTATCCATGTTGTGATCAGTGTAAAGCGCGGTGCCCGTCGGCGAGGCCTGCTTCACCGTCGGTGCCGGCATCACGGCGGACGGCGTCGCGGGCTACGAGCGCTTGGCGCGGTACAGACCCCGGCCGGTCCGGCGGATCCGGGAGGTGCCGACGAGACGATCAAGGGTGCTGCGGACCGCGTTGATGCTCCCGCTGTCGGTGTCGCGCCCGAGTGCCGCGGCCACGTCACGGGCCCGCACGTCCGCCTGGCCGACCGTGGCGAAGTACTCGAGGATCTGCTCGGTGAGCTGGCCGTACTTCCTCTGGCCGTCGGCGTCGGAATCGGCGTCCGTGTCGGCGGGGGCGGAGGCGTCCGAGGGCGCGGCAGCCTCGGGGGCGGGCAGGTCCGGTACCGCCTGCGCCTGCGCGTTCGTCGGCCCTGCCTCGGTCGTGTCGCGCATCAGGGCCTCGATCGCGCTGAGCGCGCGCTGGACGGAGCCCAGGTGGGCCACGACCGCGGCCAGTTCCCGCTCCAGTGCCTGCCTCTGCAGTTCCAGGCGGGCCAGGTCCTTGTGGAGGCTTTCAGCGGTGACCGCGATGGTATGCGGAGCGCGGGTGCCGGAGACCATGTGTTCCTCTCATTCTCAGCCCATTGTGTCGCGCCCTGATGACTCGTACTGCGGTGCCGCTCGGCCGTGCACCGGAATGGGCGTCTTCATCATAGGCAATACGGCACCCCGGAAGACAGACGATGCGCGCGAATGCGCAACACGGTGCTGACCGGGGAAGCGAACGCCGCGGGTCTGACACCGACTCGGGTGCGGAACGCTGTCACAAAATGTGGTCGGGCCTGGTCAAAGATGCAGATGTGACGAGTCAGCCGTGGCTGACCGAGGCCAGGAACGGAGACAGCAGGACGATGCACCTCGAGACGTCCCCCGAGGAGAGTTCCCTGGAGGAGGCCGTTTCTGTCTTCGTGCACTACCGTCCACGCCTTTTCGGCATCGCCTACCGGGTGCTGGGAAGCGCGGTCGAGGCGGAGGACGTGGTACAGGAAGTGTGGCTGCGCTGGCAGAAGACCGATCGTGCGGCCGTGGTCAGCCCCGTGGCGTTCCTGTCGACCACGGCCACGAGGATGGCCATCAACGTGGCTCAGTCCGCCCGTGTGCGTCGCGAGACCTATATCGGCCCGTGGCTGCCCGAACCCATCGACACGAGCAGCGACCCGCAGGTGGGTGCCGAGCAGGCCGAGGCTCTCGAACTGGCCCTGCTCCTCCTGCTGGAGAAACTGAATCCCACCGAGCGCGCCGCGTACGTCCTGCGTGAGGCATTCGACTACGCATACGAGGAGATCGCTGAAATCCTTCAGCTCACACGTGTCAACGCGCGCAAGATCGTGAGCAGGGCCCGCAAGCATCTCGCGGCCGAGGGGCGCAGGACCGTTGACATGGAGGACCACCGACGGCTCCTCGAGGCCTTCCTCTCCGCGTCGCGCACGGGAGACGTCGCCACGCTGGAGGCTCTCCTCACGCCGGACACCGACCGCCCGGCCGACGGCGACGGCAGGCGCGCGGCTGTTCCCCGCTCCGGCTCGAGCGCGGCTGCCTCGGCGCCGCCCCCTCGGCGCTGCCGCCGTCGCTTCCGGAGATGAGATTCGCGCTGGACGGGGCTGCCGCCCCGCGTTGCGCGAGGCGGCTCAGGGTGAGGTGCCGTCGTCCAGCTCGCTCCAGGTACCGAGCTTGTCCGGATTGAGGATGACGCAGATCTGCTGGATCCGGTGGCCGGAGACGCCCAGGCTGATGACGGCGGCCACCTGGCGGTCGGAGTACACCACGAGACCGGTCCGTCCGTTGACGTCACGGATCCGCAGGCTGGTGCGGGGGCTGCGGGGCAGCAGCGTCAGCAGGGTGCGGGTGACCTGGCGGCCGCCGTGCACCGGCGTGACCAAGGCCCTGACCTTGCCGCCGCCGTCGAAGACTGCCGTGGGATCCGGGGCCAGCAAGGACTCCAGGAGCGCCTCGTCCTCCGTGAGGCATGCCTGCCGGAAGGCATGGACCACCTCGTCCTGCCGCTGCGCTCCCGGGGGCGGGGAGCGTCGGGGCCGGGGGCTCCCGAGTGCCGGATGGGTCGGTCCGGTGTCCTTCGGCTGCGCGACGCTGTCGAACGCCGCGCCCGGCGCGATGCCGAACACCTCGTTGAGCATGAACGCCGCCCGCTCGGCCGGGGAGAAGGACCGCAGCGCACGGCGGAGCATCGCGCCGACCTCTTTCCCGAGCCTTTCCTCGGGCCGCGCCGCCCAGCCCTGCCCAGGGCCCGTCCCGGCCAGCCGGGCCCGGCAGATGCTGTACGCGACGCCGGCGAGCCAGGGACCGGGCGCGTCGATGCGCGCTCGCGCCGGACCGGGCAGCTCGAACCACCGCCGGTACGTCTCGTCGATGACGCTCTCGGCCGCACCGGTGCTCCCCAGCATCCGGTAGGCGGCCTCCAGCAGATGCCGTCGCTCGTCGAGCAGTTCCTCGAGCGGCAGCTCGTCATGGGCACGGTCCATGCGGCATCCTCCCTCTCTCGCAGGGCGCTACGCCGCAGCAGGAGCCCCAAAGGCCCGGTCGGCAGCATGCTCGTCCCACTCTCGTGCGTTCGACAACTGAGACCGGACGCGGGCGGCCCGTGTGACATCGGCCCGGTGCGGTGTCCCAGCCGGGACCTCTCGGTGAGCGCCTCGAGCGTGCGGACTGCCACAGTGTGCGGTTTCGGTCCGCGAATCACACTGTGACGGGATCACTCTGATGGGCAGCTGTCACACCTTCTGCGGGCGTCCTGTCATATGCACGGAAGCAACGCAGCAGCGTGCAGACCAAGGAGCCTCACACGCGGCTCTCTTCGACATACCCCCCGAAAGGCCCAGCATGAGCAAGCATTCCCGCTACCGAAATGTTCGTGTCCCACTCGCCGTGGTGACCACGGCGACCGTCGCCGCCGCTCTCGTCGCCACGGCCGACGCCGCGCCCGCGAGCGCCGGTCAGGATTCCTCCCCGCATACCCGCAAGCCGACCGTGGTGCTCGTCCACGGAGCTTTCGCCGATTCCAGCAGCTGGAACGGCGTCGTGAAGAAGCTGAAGCGTGAGGGCTATCCGGTCGTGGCCGCGTCCAATCCGCTGCGCAGCCTGAGCGGCGACGCCGAGTACGTGAGGGAACTGGTCGCCGACATCGAGGGGCCGGTCGTACTCGCCGGCCATTCCTACGGCGGAGCGGTCATCAGCAACGCGGCCAAGGGCGCCGACAACGTCGAGGCGCTGGTGTACATCGCCGCCTTCGCTCCGGACAAGGGGGAGAGCGCGTTCGACCTGGCCGCCAAGTTCAACAGCACGCTCGGCGACGCCCTGCGTCCGCCCGTGCCGGTAACCCTGCCCGACGGCTCCCAGGGTGTCGACCTCTACATCGACCAGCGGAAGTTCCCCAAGCAGTTCGCCGCGGACGTTCCGGAGAGCACCGCCGGGCTCATGGCGGTCACCCAGCGGCCCGCGACCAACGTCGCCCTGGAGGAGAAGGCTGCCGAGCCCGCCTGGAAGACCATCCCCTCCTGGTATCTGGTGGCCACCGAGGACCTCAACATCCCTCACGCGGCTCAGACCTTCATGGCCAAGCGCGCCAAGGCCCGCACCCTGGAGGTGCGCGCTTCGCACGCGGTGACTGTCTCCCGTCCCGACGACGTCACCAGGATCATCCAGGACGCGGCCCGTTCGGTCCGCTGACGCACAGACGACAAGGGCGGGGTGGCATCGTGCCACCCCGCCCTTGACGCCGGTGAGTTTCATTCCTCGACAGCGGTGGCATCGACCCCGGAACGGGCCAGCCGATGCAGCGCGTCGGACACGGACAGCATCTGCTCGTTGACTTCCGCGATCGCCCGGTGCAGATCGTTCACACGCGTTTCGAGTTCGGCGGCCTTGCCGGTCAGTGCCTCGATCGTGGCGGTGAGAGCGATGCGGTTCTCGCAGGACTGGGACATCAAGCCGTGACCTCCTGGGTGACCTGCACGGCCGAGATGGCGAACATCAGCTTCACCGTGTCTCGGACGAGTACGCTTCCTGACTCCGGCCCCCCGGGCCAGGTGAGCCCCCAGTCCGAGCGCTGCAGGGTGGCTGCGCCCTCGAACCCGACGCGGTGCTGCCCGCGGACGCCCCGGGCGGCCCCGGCGTATGCGAGGTCGACGACGAGCGGCAGTTCGACGTCCTTGATCCTGAGGTTCCCGGACATGTGGAACCACCCGTCGCCGGCCGGCGCGAGCCCGGTGGAGCGGAAGGTCATGAGGGGAAACGTCGAGCAGTCGAAGACGCCGGGGCCGGTGAGGTGCGCGTCGCGTTCCCGCATCCCCGTGTTGAGGCTGTCGGTGCGGATGCTCAAGTAGGCCCCGGACCGGGTGGGTTGGGCCTCGTCGAACGTGAGGAATCCCTCGAAGGAGTCGAACTGCCCCCGCACACTCGACATCACGGCGTGCCGGATGGAGAAACCGACGGTGCTGTGCGCCGGGTCCATGATGTACACACCGGCCAGGGCCCCGTTCGGGCTGGGGGTGGAGACAGTGTTCTGCCGGCGATTCCTGCGCATGGCTGGCCGCCTTCCTTGTGCGATGGGTGCTGGCTCGGACCCATGGGCCGAAGTGCAGGGGGCCCCTGCCGCGCAGGGGCCCCCTTGAGAACGCGTCTACTGCTGCTGCGCGAGCCAGTCGGTGAACCGGGTCTCGGCGATCTGCGCGTCGGGGCCGGGAAGAAGGCTGGCTTCCTCCAGTTCGGAACCGAAGTACTGGGCGTGGGCGTCCGCCACCACCGTGCGGGGGTCGTCGTGGGGAGCGAGGCCCTGGTCGATGAACTCCTTGAAGTCGAAGGCCTCGGGACCGGCGATCTCCACCACGCCGTTCAGCGGCGCGCCGACGGCCGTGCGGGCCACGGCGGAGGCGACGTCGTCGGAGTACATGGGCTGGATCTTCGCGGCGGGGACACGCACCGTGTCGCCCTCCGTCATCGAGTCCGCGATCCCCTTCACGAACTCGAAGAACTGCGTGGCGTGGACGATGGAGTACCCGATCCCCGACGCCTTGATGAGTCCTTCCTGCGCGAGCTTGGCGCGGAAGTAGCCGTTCTTCTCCAGCCGTTCGGTGCCCACGATGGAGAGCGCGACATGATGGGTCACACCGGCCTCCGCCTCCGCCGCGAGGAGGTTCGTGGTGGAGGTGCGGAAGAACTCCATGACGGCGTCGGGCTCGAACGAGGGGGAGTTCGACACGTCGACGACGACCGAAGCGCCCTTCAGGACGTCCGCCAGACCCTCACCCGTCAGCGTGTTGACGCCGGTGTTGGGCGCGGCTGCCACCGCCTCGTGGCCGTGGTCGTTGAGCTTGCCGACCACCTTGGAGCCGATGAGGCCGGTCCCGCCGATCACTACAACCTTCATGTGATTACCTCGAAAATGCTTGATGGTCCCTGCACATGAGCCGCGCGCGCGGCGCGGCTCATGAGCTCTGCACAAGGGAAGACAGAACGCCGACCGTGTTTGTGACACGCCGGCCGAACCGGTCGGCTACTCCACGAGCTTGCCGTCGGTCGAGACTTCGTGCATCAGAGCGGAGATCTCCTCCGGAACGGCGGGAATGGCTTCGCGGGTGACCCCCGTGCTCGGCGACCACACGAGGTTGACCCGCAGCTCGGGATCCATGTCCGGGTAGTCGCTGCGGTTGTGGCAGCCGCGCGTCTCACGGCGTTCGAGCGCCGCTTCGAGCGTGGCCCGCGCGGCCAGGGCCGCGGCCTTGAGGTCGAAGGCGTGCGCGAGGTCCTGGAAGCCGGCGATGTCGGGATGGACGCCGATGTCGTCCATGCGCTCCTCGATCGCGCTCAGCTCCGCCAGCCCGGTGCGCAGCCCCTGCTCGTCGCGTACGACGCCGGCGTGTTCGGTCATGGTGTTGCGCAACGCGCGCTGCAGGGCGCGGACGTTCTCGTGCCCGTCCGCCGCGAGCAGGCCGTCGACCTCCGCACGGGCCTCGGCCACCGCGGATGCCGACCGAGGCTGCGCCTTCAGCGACTCCGAGTAGGCGGCAGCCGCCTGGCCCGTGATGCGGCCGAAGACCAGCAGTTCGATGAGGCTGTTGCCGCCGAGGCGGTTGGCGCCGTGCAGTCCGCTCGACGCCTCGCCGATGGCGTACAGGCCACGGACGTCGGTGCTGTGGTCCTCGGGCCGGACCCAGACACCGCCCATCGAGTAGTGCGCCGTGGGCGCGACCTCGATCGGATCGCGGGTGATGTCCAGCATCTGCAGGTCGAGGAGCGTCTGGTAGACCCGGGGGAGCCGGTTCATGATCGTCTGCCGGGGGAGGTGGGAGACGTCGAGCCACACTCCGCCGTTGGGCGTGCCACGGCCTTCCTTGATCTCCGTGTAGGACGCGAGGGCCACGCGGTCGCGGGTGGAGAGCTCCATGCGCTCGGGGTCGTAGCGGTCCATGTAGCGCTCGCCGAGCGCGTTGCGCAGGATGCCGCCCTCCCCGCGCGCCGCCTCGCTGACCAGGGTGCCGGCCGCGTTCTCCGGCTCGATGATCCCGGAGGGGTGGAACTGCACCAGCTCCGGGTCGCGCAGCCGGGCCCCGGCCTCGACCGCGAGCCGGAACGAGTCACCGGTGTTCTCGTCGCGTCGCGAGGAGGTGCGGCGCCAGATACGGGTGTGGCCGCCGGCCGCGAGGATCACCGCGTCGGCGTGGATCAGGTAGCGCTTCCCGTTCGTCAGGTCGAAGCCGTAGGCCCCGAAGACGGCCCCGTCGTGGACCAGGAGCCGGGTGATGTACACGCTGTCGAGCATGGGCACCTTGAGCTGAGCGGCCCGCGCGACGAGGGTGCGCTGGATCTCCAGGCCGGTGTAGTCGCCGGCGAAGGCGGTGCGGCGGAACTTGTGCGCGCCGAAGAAGCGCTGCGAGATACGGCCGTCCTCCTCCCTGGCGAAGGCCATGCCGTAGCGCTCCAGGTCGTCGATGCCGCGGGCGGCACCCTGGGTCACCATCTCGACGGTGCGGGGATCGGCGAGGAGGTAGCTCTCCTTGAGGGTGTCGGCGGCGTGCTGCTGCCACGTGTCCCCGGGGTCCATGGTGGCCAGGGCCGCGTTGATGCCTCCCGCGGCGAGGGCCGTGTGCGCGTCCTCCTTGGCGCGCTTGCCGACGGCGAGGACGTCGATTCCGGCCTCGGCCAGCTCGATCGCCGCCCGCAGGCCGGCTCCACCGGTGCCGATCACCAGCACCATGGTGGAGAGACGTTGTTCAGTGAGAGACACGATTGCTCCGATCGGCTTGTTGGTCACTCAGTACGACCGGACGATCGAGGTATGTGTGACAGACGGGCCGACTTCCGGCGGATGGGCCGGAGGGCGGAGCGCTGTCAGGTGACGAGGGCGTCCAGCGGGACGCCGGGGTCGCGGAGGCGGGCGTCGTCGATGTCGGCCCTGGACAGGACCAGGTCGCGGATGGGGTCGATGACGTCCCACACGTTGACATTCATACCCGCCAGGACCCGGTTCCCCGACATCCAGAAGGCGATGAATTCCCGTGCCGCCGTGTCACCCCGGAAGACGACGCGGTCGTAGCCGCCGGGCTCGACGTAGCCCGTGTACTCCATGCCGAGGTCGTACTGATCCGTGTAGAAGTACGGCAGCCTGTCGTAGACGGCCTCCTTGCCCAGCATGCTCAGCGCGGCCGTCCCCGGCTGGTTCAGGGCGTTGGCCCAGTGCTCGACGCGCAGGTGGCGGTCCAGCACCGGATGGTAGGCGTTGGCGACGTCACCGGCCGCGAAGATGTCGGCCGCCGAGGTCCGCAGATGCGCGTCGGTGACGATGCCGTCGCGTACCTCAAGGCCCGCTTCCTGGGCGAGGCGGACATTGGGGGTGATGCCGATGCCCACGACCACCGCGTCGGCGCCGAGGTGGGTGCCGTCGGTGAGCTGGACCCCGTCCACACGGCCGGCGGACCCGGTGAGGCGCTCGACCTCCGCGTGCGGGCGCAGTTCCACGCCGTGCTCCCGGTGCAGCGCGGCGAACACCTCGGCGGCCTCACGACCCAGCACCTTCAGCAGCGGCAGCTCCGAGCGTTCGAGCACGGTCACCTCCGCCCCGGCCGTCCGGGCGGCCGCGGCGGTCTCGAGCCCGATCCATCCGCCGCCGACCACGACGATCCTCGCCCCCTCGGAGAAGGCGGCCTTGAGGCGCTCGCTCTCTCCGACGCGCCGCAGGTACAGGACGTTGTCGAGATCCGCACCCGGGACGGACAGACGACGCGGGGAAGAGCCGGTCGCCAGGAGCAGCCTGTCGTACCCCACCCGGCGCCCGCCGTCCAGCTCCACCTCCCTGGCGCCCGGATCCACCGCTCGCGCGCTCGTGCCCAGCAGCAGCTCGACCTCGTGCTCCGTGTACCAGTCCTCGGAGTGCACGAAGATCGAGTCCCGCTCCTCCTTGCCCAGCAGATAGCCCTTGGACAGCGGCGGCCGGATGTACGGCCGCTCCTGCTCGTCGCCGATGACGAGGAGCGGGCCGCTGTGGCCCTCTTTCCGCAGCGCCTCCGCCGCCTTGGCCGCGGCCAGACCACCGCCGACGATCACGAAGGTGTTCGAAGGGGACATGATGCTCCTCGTCTCAGATCCGCAGCGCCGCTGTGCGCTGCTGCGGGCCGTAGCTGTGAAAATCATCCTTGAGACCGCCCGAGCGCGCCCCCTGTGGCCGGTCGCCCGCTACGGCGTCCGGGCCTGGGAGCCGCCGGGGGTGCCACGACCGTCGGCACGGTGACCACGGAGACGTCCCCCGTCAGCAGCCGATGCACAGGGCAACGGCCGGCCACCGCCAGCAGCCGCTCCGTCTGCCGGGGGTCCAGGTCGCCCGTCAGCCTGATGCCCTTGACGATCTGCCCACGTGAGTCGAACCGCACGTCGACATCGACCCGGTCGAGAGGCCACCCCTGCCGGTCCGCATAGGCGCGGACCGCCATGGAGGTGCACGACCCGAGGGCGGCCAGCAGGACTTCCACCGGCGTGGGCCCCGTGTCCGCGCTGAGCGGCTCGGGCTCGTCGGCTGTCAGGGTGTGCGGCCCGACCGTGATGGAACGGGCGAGACGCCGGCCTTCACGGACCGAAACGGGGCGTCCGGACATCAGTGTCCGCCTCTCCGGGGGTGGGGGTGCACCGCTCAGGTCGGTGGTCACCGGATGAAGGGGCGAGTCCGCGGGAAGGCGGCTCGCTCGGTACCAGTAGGACAGCGCGGGCACCGCCCGTGTGACAGCGTCCGCTTCGCAGGTCCCCGGTCGTCCGGCCGGGGACGGAGCGAGTGGCCGTCGAAGGGCAGGGCCGGGTCAGCCCTGCCAGTGGTAGCGGTCGCGGGCCTTCGTGACCGTCTCCTGGTCGACAGCTCCCGTCCGGGCCAGCCGGTCCAGGGCCGCCACCACGATCGATTCGGGGTCCACGTGGAAGTAGCGGCGCACCGCCTCCCTGGTGTCGGAGAGCCCGAAGCCGTCCGTCCCCAGGGACGAGTAGTCCTGCTGCACCCACTGACTGATCTGGTCCGGCACCTGCCGCATCCAGTCGCTGACGGCCAGGACCGGACCTTGCGCCCCCGCGAGCGCACGGGTCACGTACGGCTCGCGCTGCTCACCGCGCAGTCGTGCCCGGTCGGCGCTCAACGCGTCGCGGCGCAGCTCCGTCCAGGAGGTCACCGACCAGACGTCCGCGTGAACGCCCCAGTGGGACGCCAGGAGGTCCTGGGCCTCCAGCGCCCAGTGGATCGCCGTTCCGGAGGCCAGCAGCTGGATCCGCGGCCCGGAACCGAGGACGTCGGCCTCCCGGTAGCGGTAGATGCCGCGCAGGATCGCCTCCTCGATCGACGGTTCGGCAGGCATGGGGGGCTGCGGCTTCGCCTCGTTGTATACCGTCAGGTAGTAGAAGACGTCCTCGGGCCGCTCGCCGTACATCCGCCGCAGCCCCTCCCTGACGATCACCGCGATCTCGTAGGCGAAGGCCGGGTCGTAGCTCACCGCCGCCGGATTGGTGGACGACAGCAGGTGGGAGTGCCCGTCGGCGTGCTGCAGGCCCTCCCCGGTCATCGTCGTACGGCCGGCTGTCGCGCCGATGACGAAACCGCGACCCAACTGGTCGGCCAGCGCCCAGAACTGGTCACCGGTGCGCTGGAACCCGAACATCGCGTAGAAGATGTAGAACGGGATCATCGGTTCGCCGTGGGTGGCGTACGAGGTCGCCGCAGCGGTGAACTCGGCCATCGAGCCGGCCTCGGTGATGCCCTCGTCGATGAGCTGGCCGTTCTTGGCCTCCCGGTAGTGGAGGAGCTGGTCGGCGTCGACCGGGTCGTAGGTCTGGCCGTCCGGTGAGTAGATCCCGGCCGTGGGGAACAGCGACTCCATGCCGAAGGTACGGGCCTCGTCGGGGATGATCGGCACCCAGCGTCGCCCTGTCCCCGGGTCGCGCATCAGGTCCTTGACGAGGCGGACGAGCGCCATCGTCGTGGCCACCTCCTGCCTGCCGAAACCCTTGCGGAGCGCCTCGAAGGGCCGGGACGGCGGCTGTGGCAGCGGCTTGGCGAGGACCCTGCGCACCGGGGCGGGGCCTCCCAGGGCGGCGCGGCGCTCCCGCAGATACCGCGCTTCCGGAGACTGTGCCCCGGGGTGTCGGAACGGCACCACGTCCCCGCTCAGCGCGCTGTCGGGTATGGGAAGCTCCAGCGCGTCGCGCAGATCCCGGAACTGGCTCGTCGTGAGCTTCTTCATCTGATGGTTGGCGTTGCGCGACTCGAAGTCAGGCCCGAGCATATGGCCCTTCACCGTCTGTACGAGGACGACGGTCGGCGCCCCCCGGTGCTCGACCGCGGCCCGGTAGGCGGCATACACCTTGAGCGGCTCGTGGCCGCCGCGCGAGTGCCTGAACATCTCGGTGAGCCGGGCGTCGCTCAGCCCCGCGGCGACACCGGCGAGCGCGTCGCCGGTGAAGAAGTGCTCGCGCAGGTAGGCGGCGTCCCGCGCGGCGTACGTCTGCATCTGGGCGTCGGGCACCGCGGCGAGGCGGCGTACGAGCGCGCCGTCGGTGTCCTGGTGCAGCACGGTGTCCCAGGCCTCGCCCCACAGGGACTTGACCACGTTCCAGCCGGCTCCGCGAAAGCGCGCCTCAAGCTCCTGAACGATCTTGGAATTGGACCGTACCGGACCGTCGAGGCGCTGCAGGTTGCAGTTCACGACGAAGGTGAGGTTGTCGAGGCCCTCGCGGGCGGCGAGCGTCAGCGCGGCCGTCGCCTCGGGTTCGTCCGTCTCTCCGTCGCCGAGGAAGGCCCAGACCCGCGAACGCGAGGTGTCCTTGATTCCCCGGTCGTGCAGATAGCGGTTGAACCGGGCCTGGTAGATGGCCGCCAGGGGGCCGAGACCCATCGAGACCGTCGGGAACTCCCACAGCCACGGCAGGCGCCGGGGATGCGGGTAGGAGGGCAGGCCGTTGCCGCCGGTCTCGCGCCGGAAACCGTCCAGCTGGTCCTCGCGCAGCCGCCCTTCCAGGAACACGCGGGCGTAGATGCCCGGCGACGCGTGCCCCTGCACGTACAGCTGATCGCCGGAACCGTCCTCGTCCTTGCCCCGGAAGAAGTGGTTGAACCCGATCTCGTAGAGCCACGCCGCCGAGGCGTAGGTGGCGATGTGGCCGCCGAGACCCAGGTGTGAGCCACGGGACACCATCGCTGCCGCGTTCCATCTGTTCCACGCCGTGATCCGGGATTCCATGGCGAGGTCTCCGGGAAACGGCGGCTGCGCCGAGGCCGGGATCGTGTTGACGTAGTCCGAGGAGAGGAGCCCGGGCAGCGCCACGCCGGATCGAGCCGCGTGTTCATGGACGCGTCGCAGCAGGTAGGCGGCCCGTTCCGGTCCCGCGTTCCTCATCACCGCGTCCAGCGAGGCCTGCCATTCCGCAGTCTCCTCGGCGTCACGGTCGGGTAGCTGGTCGAGCTCGCTCGTCGCAGCGGCCTCTACGGGGCGAACCGGGTCACTCATGGCAGCCTTCCTGTCACGGCGTGGGGGAGGGGGAACGGCGGTGACGGACCCGGACGTGCCGGGTGCCGGTCGCTCGTCGCCCGACAACAGCGGCGCTGCCAGTGTTGTGACACCGTTGTACGCGACTGGGTCACCGACGAGTGCCGTCGTACTACTGACCGGGCCACTGGCCGGAATGTGACACGGCCGGCGGGGCGGCGGAGTGGTCACGGTGAGCGGCAGGCTCCGGCTGCTCACGCGATAGTGGAAGGGGGCCCGGAACCTTCGCCGTGAGCCGTTGCTCGAAGGGAGCCCGTCATGTCGTTTCCCGAGTATCCGAAGCCGCGCTATCTCGGCGACGGGGGTGAGATCAACGCGGTCCTCAGGGAGGCCGACACGCCGGCCGACCTGACCGCCGGATCGGGCAACCGGACCAGTTATGTGGCGACGCATGCCACGACGGGCGGCGAGTTCGGCCTCTACCGGGTCGAACTGGTCGCGCATTCGCCCGGACCGAGCACGCACTTCCACCGGTCGATCTCGGAGTCGTTCTTCGTACTGGACGGGCAGCTGAGCCTGTTCAACGGCGAGCGGTGGGTCACCGGGCGCGCCGGGGACTTCCTGTACGTACCGGTCGGCGGGCTGCACGCGTTCCGGAACGACTCGGACGCGAGCGTGACCATGCTGCTGCTCTTCGTGCCCGGCGCGCCCCGCGAGGAGTACTTCGAGCGGGTCGGGGAGATGGCCGCCAAGGGCGGCGAGGAGTTCCAGAAGTTCCTCGCCCGGCACGACTCGTTCTTCGTCGAGACCGAGGGAGGGCCGGGCAAGGCCTGAGCCCGCCCGGCGACGAGACGTGGGGCCCGCCCCCACCCGGGGGGCGGGCCCCCCCCCCCCGAACACGGAGGGGGTGTATT
>NZ_JBFBJT010000085.1:0-32527 GCF_040686175.1 Streptomyces sp. NPDC086077
TGAGCGCCGCCTCGTAGATGTCCCGCGGGATGGACTGCATCGCGGCGGAGAACAGCACCAGATAGAACCCGACCCCGTGCCAGACCACGACCAGGATCAGCGCCCACAGCACGAAATCGGGCTCGTTGAGCCACTCGACGGGACTGTTCGCGTCGACCAGGCCCAGCTTCACCAGAAAGCCGTTGAGCATACCGCCGCTGTCACTGCGGTACACGGCGCCGAACAGCACCGCGAGAATCGCCAGCGACAGCACCTGCGGGAAGAAGTACACCACCTTGTAGAACCTGGATCCGGCCACGCCCGAGACCCCGCCGGCCCGGCTGCGCCCGCCCGCGTTGAGCATGAAGGCGAAGAACAGCGCGAGCAGAATGGTGATCACCGGGATGAAGACCAGGAACAGGATGTTGTGCCAGATGGCACCCATGAAGATGTCGTCCTGGAACAGCGCCTTGTAGTTGTCGAGACCGACGAAGTCGAAGGTCTGCGACTGACCCTTCCAGTCGGTCAGGGAGTACCCGAACGTCTGGATGTACGGCCAGATCACGAACGTCAGATAAAGCACCACGGGAACCAGGAGAAACCCCGCGACGAACCGGTACTGCCCTTTACGCATGAAACCTGCCCCTGCTGTCCCGATCCAAAGGGGCGCGGTGGACGGCGCGACGAGCCGGAAACGGCCCGCCCTCGGCAGTCCTCCGCACCCCTACGGCACTCCCCGGAGAACTATTCCCGACGGTTGTTCTTGGACGCGGGATCCTTCGCCGCCTTGTCCACCGCGGCTTGCGCCCGCTTCAGCCACTCCTTGGGCTGAATCCGCCGCGCCATGAGCTCATTGGAAGCGTTCTGGATCGCGGTGTCCATCTCGCTGTACCACTCGGTGTACAGGAAACGGAAAGTGTTGTCCCCGGCCGCCTTGGACGCCTCGACCGTGGACTGCGTACCGGGCCGCAGCTGGACGCTGGGGTCGACACCGTCCTGAAGGATGGTCAGCGAGTTCGCCTCCTTGGCGAACAGCGTCGACCACTCACGGGACAGCATCATCCGCATGAATTCCTTGGCCGCCGGCAGATTGTTCGCCTTGGCCGGGATGATGAACGGCTCACCGGAGCCGGCGCGGATCGCCTCGAACGGCATGACGCTGTCCGGCAGCAACGGCATCGGCAGGAACTTCATGTCGAAGTCCGACGGCGTCTGCTTCAGCTGCTCGTTCTCCAGCCAGGAACCGCTGGTGATGAACGCGGCCTTGTACTGGTTCCACCGGGTCTGCGACTCGGTGTGGGTCAGCCCGTTGGTGCCGGGCATCAGATAGCCCTTCTCGACGACGTCGTAGACGGCCTCGACGGCGGCCTGCGCCGCGTCGGAGCCGACGAACGCCTTCGGGTCCAGGTTGTCGATCGCCTTCATGGCGTCCAGACCGCCCTTCTTGGCGATCAGGTCCATGATGGCGACGTTGATGTAGTACGGGTACTTGCCCTGGTGTGCGAGGCCGCCGATGCCCTGCGACTTGGCGTCCTTGCAGACGGCGAGGAAGTCGTCCCAGCTCTTCGGCTCCTCCCAGCCCTTCTCCTTGAAGAGCTTGCCGGAGTACCAAAGGCCCCACACCGTGTAGATGTAGTTGAGGGCGACGACCTTGCCGCCCTGCAGGCCCGGGTCCAGCGTGCCGGGAATGACGGTGTCGCGGACCTTCTTCGCGGGGTCGTCCACGCTCGGCGCGTCCAGCACCTCGGCGAGATCGAGCAGCTGGCCGTTCTTGTACAGCACATCGATTTTGATCTTCTGGGCGCCGGAGTTGTCCACGATGTCCGGCGGATTGCCCGCGTTGAAGCGGGGCTGGAGCTTGCCGGTGATCTCCTGGGTCCCGGTGTGCGTGGAGGTGACGCTCCATTTTTCCTGGAACGCGGCCTCCCAGGCCTTCGCGTAGTCGTCGCCATATCCGCCCTTGAAGATGACGACGTCGAGCTTGCTGCCCTCCTTCACGCCGAAGGGGTTGTCCTTCGACGTCTTGCCCTGGGTGTCGCCGGACGATTCGTCACCCCCGCCACCACTGGCGCATGCGGACAGGAAGCTCATCGCGGGTACGGAGACCAGGCCGAGCGCGGCGGACCGTTTGATCAGTGCGCGGCGGCCGACACCTTCGGCGCCGGAGTTCTCTGCGGATGGGGATCCCATGCTCAAGTCCTCGCCTTCTGAACAGGACTCAGGCGGTGAACCGGATCCTCCCCGGCACCGCGGTCGGGTCAAGCAGGGTCGTGCGGGATGTGCGCGTCATGTGAATCGCCGACAGGTATAGTCCACTTCCCGCCAGCGGAGCAAGATCGAATGCAAGGTTCACCATGGGTCTTTTCCGAGTTGAGACCTCGCGGAAATATGAGTCCCCGGCGGGTTCCTTGCCGGAAAAATTCACGACATGCTGCCTGGAACGACTCAGTCAACACCCTTGACAGCATCGACCACTTGGGCCACTACTGGTCCTTGCGCACGGTTTTTGACAACGTTGTCCACAGCGCGCAGGGAGTGGGTTGGCGGATGCGCCACAGAGTTCGGCACAGATGGAGTACGGCGGTCGGGACAGCGGCCGCCCTTGTCATGGCCGTCGGTTCACAGGGCGTGGCCGTCGCCCTGCCGGAGGCACCCGCCGCCGACCGGGAGTTCACGTCCTCGTTCGAGGCCGGGGAGCCGGCGCCGGACTGGCTGAACACGGTCGACACCGCGCCGGACGGCAGCAAGCGGGCCGCCGGCGTGGACGGCGGCTACAGCAGCGGCATTCCGGGCAATGTGACCGACCACGTCACCGACGTACGGGCGAACGGCGAGAACGCCGGTGCCGGCGAGGTGAAGGAGAGCCTGGTCGACACCGAGCCCACCACCAAATGGCTGACGTTCACGCCCACGGGCTGGGTCGAGTTCGACCTGGACGAGCCGGTGAAACTGGCCCGGTACGCCCTCACCTCGGCCAACGACCACGACGAACGCGACCCGGCGGACTGGACGCTCCAGGGCTCCACGGACGGCAAGGACTGGAAGACCCTGGACACCCGCTCCGGTGAGGCCTTCTCGGAGCGTTTCCAGACGAAGACGTACGACATAGCGGAAACCGCCGCCGCCGAGTTCCAGCACTACCGGCTGGACATCACCAAGAACAACGGTGGAACCATTCTGCAGTTGGCGGACGTGCAGTTCTCCACGGGCGGCAGTGACGGGCCGGTGCCGCAGGACATGCTGTCGCTGGTCGACCGCGGTCCGAGCGGCTCGCCCACCGCGAAGGCGGGCGCCGGGTTCACCGGCAAGCGGGCGCTGCGGTACGCCGGCCGGCACACCGCGCAGGGCCACGCCTACTCGTACAACAAGATCTTCGACGTCGATCTGGCCGTCGGCCGGGACACCGAGCTCTCGTACCGGATCTTCCCCTCGATGGCGGACGGCGACCTGGACTACGACGCCACCAACGTCTCCGTCGACCTCGCCTTCACCGACGGCACCCACCTCAGCGGCCTCGGGGCGAAGGACCAGCACGGCTTCGGGCTCACCCCGCGCGCGCAGGGCGAGGCCAAGGTGCTCTACGTCAACCAGTGGAACAACGTCGTGTCACGGATCGGTTCGGTGGCGGCGGGCAAGACCGTCGACCGGATCCTGGTGGCGTACGACTCCCCCGCCGGCCCGGCGAAGTTCCGCGGCTGGGTGGACGACGTCTCCCTGGCCGTGAAGGCGCCGGAGAAGCCCAAGGCGCACGTGTCGGACTACGCGCTCACCACGCGCGGCACGAACTCCAGCGGCGGCTTCTCGCGCGGCAACAACTTCCCCGCGACCGCCGTGCCGCATGGCTTCAACTTCTGGACGCCGGTGACCAACGCGGGTTCGCTCAGCTGGTTGTACGACTACGCACGTGCGAACAACGCGGACAACCTGCCGACGATCCAGGCGTTCAGCGCCAGCCATGAGCCGAGCCCCTGGATGGGCGACCGGCAGACCTTCCAGGTGATGCCGTCCGCCGCGACCGGCATCCCGGACAGCGCCCGTACGGCGCGTGCGCTGCCCTTCCGGCACGAGAACGAGGTCGCGCGGCCGCACTACTACGGAGTGCGCTTCGAGAACGGCCTGAAGGCCGAGATGACGCCGACCGACCACGCGGCGATGCTCCGGTTCACCTACCCGGGCGCCGACGCGAGCGTCCTGTTCGACAACGTGACCGACCAGGCCGGCCTGACCCTGGACAAGGAAACCGGCGTCGTGATCGGCTACTCGGACGTGAAGTCCGGCCTGTCGACCGGCGCGACCCGGCTCTTCGTCTACGGCACCTTCGACAAGCCGGTGAAGGAGGGCTCGTCGAGCGGGGTGAAGGGCTACCTGCGCTTCGACGCGGGCGCCGACCGCACGGTCACGCTGCGCCTGGCGACCTCGCTGATCAGCGTCGACCAGGCCAAGGACAACCTGCGCCAGGAGATGCCGGAGGGCACCTCCTTCGAGGCGGTCAAGGCGAAGGCGCAGCGGCTGTGGGACCGGCTGCTCGGCAAGGTCGAGGTGGAGGGCGCGACGCCGGACCAGCTGACCACGCTGTACTCCAGTCTCTACCGGCTGTACCTGTACCCCAACTCCGGCTTCGAGAAGGTCGGTTCCACGTACAAGTACGCCTCCCCGTTCTCGCCGATGACGGGCCCGGACACCCCGACCCACACCGGCGCGAAGATCGTGGACGGCAAGGTGTACGTCAACAACGGCTTCTGGGACACCTACCGCACGACCTGGCCGGCGTACTCGCTGCTGACGCCCCGCCAGGCGGGTGAGATGGTCGACGGCTTCGTGCAGCAGTACAAGGACGGCGGCTGGACCTCGCGCTGGTCGTCGCCGGGGTACGCGGACCTGATGACCGGCACCTCCTCGGACGTCGCGTTCGCGGACGCATACGTCAAGGGCGTCGACTTCGACGAGAAGGCGGCGTACGACGCGGCGGTGAAGAACGCCACGGTCGTGCCTCCGGCGTCGGGCGTGGGCCGCAAGGGCATGGCGACCTCCCCCTTCCTCGGCTACACCAGCACCGAGACGCACGAGGGCCTGTCGTGGGCGCTGGAGGGCTACCTCAACGACTACGGCATCGCGCGAATGGGCCGGACGCTGTACGAGAAGACCGGGGAGGAGCGCTACAAGGAGGAGTCGGAGTACTTCCTCAACCGCGCCCAGGACTATGTGAACCTCTTCGACTCCGAGGCGGGCTTCTTCCAGGGCCGAGACGCCCAGGGCGACTGGCGGGTGGAGTCCTCGAAGTACGATCCGCGGGTCTGGGGCCACGACTACACCGAGACCAACGGCTGGGGCTACGCGTTCACCGCCCCGCAGGACAGCCGGGGGCTCGCCAACCTGTACGGCGGCCGCGGCGGGCTCGGCGACAAGCTGGACGAGTACTTCTCGACGCCGGAGACGGCCTCGCCCGAGTTCGTCGGCTCGTACGGCGGTGTCATCCATGAGATGACGGAGGCCCGGGACGTCCGGATGGGCATGTACGGGCACTCGAACCAGGTCGCCCACCACGCGATCTACATGTACGACGCGGCAGGCCGGCCGTGGAAGGCGCAGGAGAAGGTGCGCGAGGTGCTGTCCCGCCTCTACACCGGCAGCGAGATCGGCCAGGGCTACCACGGTGACGAGGACAACGGCGAGCAGTCGGCCTGGTTCCTCTTCTCCGCGCTCGGCTTCTACCCGCTGGTGATGGGCAGCGGCGACTACGCGGTCGGCTCACCGCTGTTCACCAAGGCCACGGTCCATCTGGAGAACGGCCGGGACCTGGTGGTCAAGGCGCCGAAAAACAGCGCGAAGAACGTCTACGTGCAGGGTCTCAAGGTCAACGGCCGCAGCTGGACGTCTACTTCGCTTCCGCACTCGCTGCTGGCCAAGGGCGGGGTGCTGGAGTTCGACATGGGGCCGAAGCCGTCCAAGTGGGGCACCGGCAGGAACGCGGCACCCGTCTCCATCACCCAGGACGACGAGGTGCCGGCACCTCGCACGGACCTGACCACGGGCGAGGGCGCCCTCTTCGACAACACCTCGGCGACGAACGCGAGCGTGACGTCCGTGGAGCTGCCGGTGTCCGGGCGGGCGAAGGCCGTTCAGTACACGCTGACGTCCGCGGACCACGCGAAGGCCCCGACCGGGTGGACGCTCCAGGGCTCGGCGGACGGCAGGAAGTGGCGGACGCTGGACGTGCGCGCGGGCGAGTCCTTCCGGTGGGACCGGCAGACCCGGGCGTTCTCCGTGCCCCGGGCCGGTGACTACGTGAAGTACCGCCTGGTCCTCACCGGTGGGGAGGCGACGCTCTCGGAGGTCGAACTGCTCGGCCGGTAAAAACACCGGGATCCGGTGCGGCGCCTCCCGCGCGATTCTTCGTGGGAGGCGCCGCGTCGTTCTTGGCGGGAGGCGCCGCTTCCCCCTCGCGCCTGTCCCCAGGTGGCCGCCGTAGGATCACAGGGAGCGACCCTCCTCATGGGGAAGGTACGCCTGCCGGGGGGCACGACGGTCGAACAGCGGAGGCATCGGCACCATGGACCAGGGACAGCCCCCAGGCGACGACGCGCTGAAGGCGGCGGCGGAGACGTTCGAGCAACTGCGCCCCCGGCTGTTCGGCATCGCCTACCGCATCCTGGGCAGTGCCTCCGAGGCCGAGGACGTGGTGCAGGACGTGTGGATGCGCTGGCAGGACACCGACCGTAGTGTGGTGCTGGAGCCCGCCGCGTTCCTGGCGAAGATCACCACCCGGCTGGCGATCAACGTGGCCCAGTCGGCGCGGGTCCGCCGTGAGGCCTACGTGGGGCCGTGGCTGCCGGAGCCCGTGGACACCAGCGTGGATCCGCAGGTCGGCGCGGAGCGCGGTGAGGCGCTGGAGCTGGCCATGCTGCTGGTCCTGGAGAAGCTGAACCCCGTCGAGCGGGCCGCCTACGTGCTGCGGGAGGCGTTCGACTACGCCTACGACGAGATCGCGAACATGCTGCGCCTCAGCCAGGCCAACACGCGTCAGATCGTCAGCCGGGCCCGTAAGCGCCTGTCCGCCGAGCGCCGGGCCCCCGTCGACACGGCACAGCACCGGCGTCTGCTGGACGCCTTCGTCGCGGCCGCGCGCAACGGTGACGTCGCCGCGCTGGAGAGCGTGCTCTCGGCCGACGCGGTCGCCTACGCCGACGGCAACGGCATGCGCGGCGTGGCCCGGATGAAGGTCATGGGCGCCGAGCGGGTGGCCATGATCTGCGGCTCCGCCAAGAGGTTCTTCCCCCGGGCGGAGTACAGAGTGGTGGAGGCCAACGGCATGCCCAGCGCGCTGCTGGTCCAGGACGGCGTCACCGTCGCCCTCGTGAGCCTCACCGTGGGCCCTGACGGTATCGACGGGACCTACTGGGTCCTGACGCCCGAGAAGCTGCGGGCGTACGAGCAGTCGGCCCACCGGCTGACCGGCCACCCGTAGCGGTTCCCCGGACACCGGACACGACAAGGGCCGCACCCCCGTTGCCCGGGGATGCGGCCTTGTCGCCGAGCCTGGAGCCTTACTTGCGGATCAGGCCGCGCAGCACGTACTGCATGATGCCGCCGTTGCGGTAGTAGTCGGCCTCACCGGGGGTGTCGATGCGGACGACCGCGTCGAACTCGACGCCGGTGTCGGTGGTGACCTTGACCGTGCGCGGCGTGGTGCCGTCGTTGAGCTCGGTGACGCCGGAGAAGGAGAAGGTCTCCTCGCCGGTCAGGCCGAGGGAGGCCGCGGACTGGCCCTCCGGGAACTGCAGCGGCAGGACGCCCATGCCGATGAGGTTCGAGCGGTGGATGCGCTCGTACGACTCGGCGATGACGGCCTTGACGCCGAGCAGCGCGGTGCCCTTGGCCGCCCAGTCGCGGGACGAGCCGGAGCCGTACTCCTTGCCCGCGAGGACTACCAGGGGGATGCCCTGCTCGATGTAGTTGCGGGAGGCGTCGTAGATGAAGGCGACCGGCGCGCCGTCCTGCGTGAAGTCGCGGGTGTAGCCGCCCTCGGTGCCCGGCGCGATCTGGTTGCGCAGGCGGATGTTGGCGAACGTGCCGCGGATCATGACCTCGTGGTTGCCGCGGCGGGAGCCGTAGCTGTTGAAGTCGCGGCGCTCGACGCCGTGCTCCGTGAGGTACTGGCCGGCCGGGGTGTCGGCCTTGATGGCGCCGGCCGGGGAGATGTGGTCGGTGGTGACGGAGTCGCCCAGCTTGGCGAGCACACGGGCGCCGGCGATGTCCTCGACCGGGGCCGGCTCCATCTGCATGCCCTCGAAGTACGGGGGCTTGCGGACGTAGGTGGACTCGGCGTCCCACTCGAAGGTGTTGCCGGTCGGGATCGGCAGCGCCTGCCACTGGGCGTCGCCCGCGAAGACGTCGCTGTAGGACTTGGCGAACATGTCCTCGCCGATGGCGTGGGCGACGACGTCGTTGACCTCGGCCTCGGTCGGCCAGATGTCCTCGAGGTAGACCGGCTTGCCGTCCTGGTCGGTGCCCAGGGCGTCCTTGGTGATGTCCACCTTCATGGAGCCGGCGAGGGCGTAGGCGACGACCAGCGGCGGGGACGCCAGGTAGTTCATCTTGACGTCGGGGTTGATGCGGCCCTCGAAGTTCCGGTTGCCGGAGAGGACCGAGGTGACGGCGAGGTCGTGGTCGTTGACGGCCTGGGAGACCTCCTCCGGCAGCGGGCCGGAGTTGCCGATGCAGGTGGTGCAGCCGTAGCCGACGAGGTTGAAGCCCACCTTGTCGAGGTACGGGGTCAGGCCCGCCTTCTCGAAGTAGTCGGTGACGACCTTGGAGCCCGGGGCGAGGGTGGTCTTGACCCACGGCTTGCGGGTCAGGCCCTTCTCCACCGCCTTCTTGGCCACCAGGGCGGCGGCGACCATGACGTACGGGTTCGAGGTGTTGGTGCAGGAGGTGATGGCCGCGACCGTCACCGCACCGTGGTCGATCTCGTACGACGTGCCGTCGGGGGCGGTCACGGTGACCGGGTTGGACGGGGCGCCGTTCGGGGCGACCGCCGGGGCGTCGGAGGCCGGGAAGGACTCCTGGCCCGCCTCGTCCACGGCGTCGACGTAGTTGCGCACGTCCTGCTTGAACTGCTCGGCGGCGTTGGCGAGGACGATGCGGTCCTGCGGGCGCTTCGGGCCGGCGATGGAGGGGACGACCGTGGAGAGGTCGAGCTCCAGCTTCTCGGAGAAGTCCGGCTCGGCGGCCGGGTCCAGCCAGAGGCCCTGCTGCTTGGCGTACGCCTCGACGAGCGCGACCTGCTGGTCCGAGCGGCCGGTCAGGCGCAGGTAGTTCAGGGTCTCGTCGTCGATCGGGAAGATCGCGGCGGTGGAGCCGAACTCCGGCGACATGTTGCCGATGGTGGCGCGGTTGGCGAGGCTCGTGGCGGCCACGCCCTCGCCGTAGAACTCGACGAACTTGCCGACGACGCCGTGCTTGCGGAGCATCTCGGTGATGGTCAGCACGAGGTCGGTGGCGGTGGTGCCCGGCTTGAGCTCACCGGTGAGCTTGAAGCCGACGACGCGCGGGATGAGCATCGAGACCGGCTGGCCGAGCATCGCGGCCTCGGCCTCGATGCCGCCGACGCCCCAGCCGAGGACGCCGAGGCCGTTGACCATGGTGGTGTGCGAGTCGGTGCCGACCAGGGTGTCGGGGTAGGCCTTGCCGTCGCGGACCATGACGACGCGGGCCAGGTGCTCGATGTTCACCTGGTGGACGATGCCGGTGCCGGGCGGGACGACCTTGAACTCGTCGAAGGCGGTCTGGCCCCAGCGCAGGAACTGGTAGCGCTCCTTGTTGCGGCCGTACTCCAGGTCGACGTTCTGCTTGAAGGCGTCGTTGGTGCCGAACTTGTCGGCGATGACGGAGTGGTCGATGACCAGCTCGGCCGGGGCCAGCGGGTTGATCTTCGCCGGGTCGCCGCCGAGCTCCTTGACGGCCTCACGCATGGTGGCGAGGTCGACGACACAGGGCACGCCGGTGAAGTCCTGCATGATCACGCGGGCCGGCGTGAACTGGATCTCCTGGGACGGCTGGGCCTGCGAGTCCCAGCCGCCGAGGGCGCGGATGTGGTCGGCGGTGATGTTCGCGCCGTCCTCGGTGCGGAGCAGGTTCTCCAGCAGGACCTTAAGGCTGTAGGGGAGCCGGGCCGAGCCCTCCACCTTGTCCAGGCGGAAGATCTCGTACGACTCGTCGCCCACCTGCAACGTGCTGCGGGCGTCGAAGCTGTTCGCCGACACGACGGTCTCCTTCATTCATGTGCGCGTACCACCGCATCCTGCCGCCACGCCGTCTTGGCCGATCCGCTAAGGTAAGGCTAAGTTAGGTAACCCTTACTGCCCTGGTGATGGCGTGCAGCCGCGGTGCGCCTCGGCAGATATCTCGATGTCGAGATAACTCTAGTACATAGGGGCTGGATGGTCATGCCCGGACCCGGTGTGATCTCCTTCGCCCCGCCCTCCGCGGCGGCCCGCCCCGCGCGGTGCCCTCTTTTCGGTCATCAGTACGCGAAGCCGGGGTAACCGAAGGTGAGCCGGCGAGGCCGGCGAGCACCGAATGGAGGCGCAGATGCCACTCACGTTCCGCAAGAGTTTCCAGATCCTGCCCGGGGTGCGGCTGAACATCAACCGACGCTCCTGGTCCATCACGACGGGCGGCAGGAACGGGCCGCGGCACACCCGCAGCAGCACCGGACGCCGTACGACATCGGTGGATTTGCCCGGACCTTTCGGATGGCGCAGGACCCGTTCCGCGCGGCGGCGTTGACGAACCGTCACCCGGGCGGACCCCCCAGGAGGCGCCATCTCATATCTGAGATAGCCTCAACCCCATGGCAGACGACTACCTCGTACGCATCGGCAAGCTCATCCGTGATGCCCGGCAGCACCGGGGCTGGACGCAGTCGCAGCTTGCCGAGGCGCTCGGCACCAGCCAGAGCGCGGTCAATCGCATCGAGCGCGGCAACCAGAACATCAGCCTTGAGATGATCGCCCGAATCGGTGAAGCTCTCGACAGTGAGATCGTCTCTCTGGGCTACGCGGGCCCGATGCATCTGAGGGTGGTCGGCGGTCGCCGGCTCTCCGGGGCCATCGACGTGAAGACGAGCAAGAACGCGTGCGTGGCGCTGCTGTGCGCCTCGCTGCTCAACAAGGGGCGCACGGTGCTGCGTCGGGTCGCCCGCATCGAGGAGGTCTACCGCCTCCTGGAGGTGCTCGGGTCCATCGGTGTCCGCGCCCGCTGGATCAACGACGGCGTCGACCTGGAGATCGTCCCGCCGGCCGATCTGGACCTGGGCTCCATCGACGCCGAGGCGGCCCGCCGCACCCGCTCCATCATCATGTTCCTCGGCCCGCTGCTGCACCGCATGGACCGCTTCAAGCTGCCGTACGCCGGCGGCTGCGACCTCGGCACGCGGACCATCGAGCCACACATGATCGCGCTGCGCCGGTTCGGTCTGGACATCACGGCGACGGAGGGTCAATACCACGCCGTCGTCGACCAGTCCGTGCGGCCGGACCGCCCGATCGTCCTGACCGAGCGCGGCGACACGGTGACGGAGAACGCGCTGCTCGCCGCCGCCCGCCACGACGGTGTGACCGTCATCCGCAACGCCTCCTCCAACTACATGGTCCAGGACCTCTGCTTCTTCCTGGAGGCGCTCGGCGTCAAGGTCGAGGGCATCGGCACCACCACGCTCACGGTGCACGGCATGCCGACCATCGACGTCGACGTGGACTACTCCCCCTCCGAGGACCCGGTCGAGGCGATGAGTCTGGTCGCCGCCGCGGTGGTCACCGAGTCGGAGCTGACGGTGCGCCGGGTTCCGATCGAGTTCCTTGAGATCGAGCTCGCGGTCCTGGAGGAGATGGGCCTCGACCACGACCGCACGCCCGAGTACGTCGCCGACAACGGCCGGACGCGGCTGGTGGACCTGACCGTGCGACCCTCCAAGCTGGAGGCGCCGATCGACAAGATCCACCCCATGCCGTTCCCCGGCCTGAACATCGACAACGTCCCGTTCTTCGCGGCGATCGCGGCGGTCGCGCAGGGCAAGACGCTCATCCACGACTGGGTGTACGACAACCGGGCGATCTACCTCACGGACCTGAACCGCCTCGGCGGCCGGCTCCAGCTCCTCGACCCGCACCGGGTCCTGGTCGAGGGCCCGACCCGCTGGCGCGCGGCCGAGATGATGTGCCCGCCGGCGCTGCGACCGGCGGTGGTCGTGCTGCTGGCGATGATGGCGGCGGAGGGGACGTCGGTGCTGCGCAACGTCTATGTCATCAACCGGGGCTACGAGGACCTGGCGGAGCGGCTCAACTCGATCGGGGCGCAGATCGAGATCTTCCGGGACATCTGAAGGTTCTCAGAGAAATCACCACCGCGCCCCTCCTGACCTGCACGAATGTAAGATGGGAGGGGCGTGCAGGCGCCTCTGGGACTTTTCGCCGGGCGTGAAGGCTTTCGAGCGAGACACGCTCCACACGACGCGTCGTCGGAAAGATGTCGCATGACGAGGGAGTGAGTCGGTACTCGTCGGACTCTGCGCCCGCCGTACTCTCGAGATACGCCTCAGCGGGACCCCGTTCCAAGGTCCATGATCAAGTCGTCCAGCACCGTTTCCTCCTCGACCCGGACACCGCACTCGGCGAGAGCGACGGCCAGGGCCGGGTCCCAGGGAGTTGCAGTGGGCGGGCCCGTCAAATCCGGGGCTTCGGCCACTGCGTTCACTGCTGCTCGGTAATCCGCCGCCGTGTAGCGCCACGGCCGCCAAGGGACGCTTCGCGTCAGTGCTGCGGCGATGCGCACACCGCCCCAGTCGAAATCGCCGTGGTAGAGAAGGCGGACACCCCGCATGGACAGGTCGCGCAGCAACGTGAGCGCGGCGGCCGACGGTTGCCCCTGAAGGCACACCATAGGAGGGCACGCCGGGCCGAGAGTGTCGGCGGCGGCTGACAGCACGGCTGGGTTCTCGCAGATGTGAACGGCTGCCGTCGTGGGAACGGAGGCAACCAGTGCGCGACCGGTGAGGAAGCGGAGCGTCAGCACCGCAGGCTCCCCAGCGTCGGCCATCCAGTCGAGGGCTGGGGTACCGCGCAGGTTGAGGGTGAGGACGGTCGATGACAGGTCGTCCTTGAGCAGGCCTGCCGACGCCCATGCCTCCCGCCGCCACTGCGCCCCGGAGCCGTCGGGGAATCCGGTGAGGCAACGGATGCCGAAGAGGACGAGAGTGGCGAGCGGCGTTCCCTCGTCCAGGGCATGGGCGCCCGAGAGGTTCTGTGCCGCGAACGTCGCCCGCGACGTCGGGGGTGACGCGGGCAGTGCACGCAACGCGCGCACGGCGGCCTCCACCAAGGGGGCCGCGGCCTCGGGTGTGCGGGCGAGGCGTCGTACGAGACCGTCACCGCGGATCCGTTCGGCCCAGTGGGCCAGCTCCGCGTCGAGGGTGCCGAGCGGGGCGTACGCATCCTCCCAGGCCCGTTCCTCTCTGTTCCGGGTCTCGGCGTGGAGTACGACCGGGCCGGCGAGGGCGACGACGGCCGTCGCCAGTCCGCCGGGGCTGACACCGGAGCGACGCAGGATCTCGTCCACGGTGGCGAGGCGAATGCTGAGGGAGCCGCTGGATCGTGGTGCCCGTCCCAGCAGGCGATCGGCGGCGCGCCGTTGGGAGTCATCGGGGCCGGACAAGGTGACGGAGCCGGTGAGCGGCCGGCCGCGGGCCATGCGCTGCCGCACGCGGTCCACGAACCAGGCAAGGCCGGGATCGCCGAGCAGACGTCCGAGGCGCTCGGTATCGACGTCGGTCCGGGCCTCTGCCGGTGACGGTCCGGTCGGCACCGCGTCCGCGGTGGCGGCCGGCGGTGTCGTGCGTCCGGTCATCGCCCGGCCTCCGTCGCGGTCGGGCAGGGTTGCCGCATGGTCACGTCCACAGGGACCCCTGTCCGCCGGCGCTGTCGACGACGGCGGTCCGCCCTGGCTCGCCGAAAGGACTCACCGGCCCGTCCAGCCCCTCGCCGGAGTCACAGGCACGGGCAGCCGCCCCGAGCGCGTCCGGCCGGGCACCGGGCTCCGTGCCGCGCCGCCGTTCGCTGCCGTCCCATTCCCATCGCGTCACCAGTACGGCGTCGATGTCGTCGACACGGGAGAGCTGGGCGATGGCGATGCCCGGCACTTGGGGGTAGCAGGCCCATTCGCGTTCGCTGGTCATGACGACGTCGAGGTCGAAGGCGCGGAGCAGACCGAGGCACTTGGCGCGCGAGTCGTCGTCGACGCCGGCGAACGCCTCGTCCAAGGTGACCAGGCGCGGGGCGTGCGCGCCACCCGCACTCGCGTAGTGCGAGGATGCGGCGGCGAACAAGGGCACAGAGGCGGCCAGTACCCGCTCCCCACCCGAGGCAGGTCCGGTGGCCGGCACCCACTTGCCGTGCTGGTGGCGTTCGACGCCGAACTCGTGCCAGGACCGGTAGTCGAGGGCTGCGGTGAGGTCCTCCAGCCAACTGCCGGCGCTGTCGTCGGCCTGCCGGTGGGCGATCTGCTCCTGGAGGAACGCGCCGACCGCGACCCGGTCCTCGGGCGACCATGCGTCAGCGGACTGACGCAGCCGTTCCCGGGCCTGGGCCAGTCCCTGTGGGGCCCGGCGGGACGCTCTCCACACCAGCCGCAGCTTCATGCCCGTTGAGGTCGGACGCTCCTCCAGCTCCCTGTTCATGGCGGCCACCTGCCGTTCGGCCGCCCCGATCAGTTCCTGGAGCGTCCCGGCGACCTCGGTGATCAGATGGGTCTGGAGGATCTCGCGCTCGCGTGCGGACAGGATGCGGGTCAGTTCCGCGACCTCCACGGCCAGTGCCTCGGCGAGTTCGGGCACGGCCCGTTCCCGGCCCTGGTAGACGATGTCGACCCGCATGCCGTCCTCGCTCGGGCGGGCGGTAGCGGTGTGGCCGTGCCGCGACAGCGCGTCCTGGAGCCGGCCGAACTCCTCGCTCAGCCGCTTCTGCACGCGCTCCCAGGCCGCGTCGGTGTCATCGATCGAGGAGAGCCGGGACTCCACGGCCCGCGCTAGGACGACGGCGGGGGTCGCCGCCCACGTCGCTCCGCCGTCGTCCGGTACGTCGATGTCGGGCAGCGCGACGGCGAGCAGCCCCGTCGCGGCGAACCGCTGGAGCGCCGCAACGGCTTCCTCACGGGCGGCGGTCGCCTCGGTGACGTCCTCGGCGAGCCGCTCGATGCGTCCCTCGGCGCGGCTGGCCCGCCGGTCGGCGTCACCGTGCTCCGCCCGGGCCTGCCGCTGCTCGTGCTCGCAGACCCGGGTCGCCTCAGCCGTCTCCTCCAGTTGCCTCTGCAGCTCGGCGACGGCCGCTCCGACGGTGGAGCGAAGCGTCGTGAGGTGTTCGTCCGCCCCCGCGGCCACCCGAGCCGCCTCCGTGGCGCGCTCCGCGAGCTCGGACACGAGGAGTTCGGCCCGGCTGGTCTCCTCCCGCTCACCGGTCACCGCGCGCTCGGCCTCCGCGCGTTCGCGCAGTGCGGGCCACAGGGCGGCCAGGAGGGCGGTGTGGTCGGCGAGCGCCTGGCGCACGGTGCCAAGTGCCGTGTGGTCGGCGGGGAGGTTCAGGGCCGCCGCGACGTCGGCGAGTTCGGCTGCCGCACGATCGGCCCGCTCCGCCGCCGGAGCCAGCTCCGCGGCCCGTTCGTCCCGCCGGGCGCGGGCGCGACGGACCGCTTCGGCTGCGGCGGTGACGCGTGCGTGAGCGTGCCGCAGGTCGTCGTCGCCGGGCACTTCGGCGAGTTCGGCGTCCAGCACGGCACGGCGCCCGGCCACGGCGCGTGACTCCTCGGCCAGTCGTTCCCGCTCCGCCGTCACGTCGTCGATCTCGGCGCGCAGTTCCCCGATGCGCACGCGGCGTGCCTGCTCCCGTGCCCCTTCCCCCACGTACTGGGCGCTGTCCTTGGCCCAGCTTCCGGTGAGCGCCCCGACGCGGAAGCGCCCGTCCGCGCAGACCCAGGTGTCGTGGCCACCGGCCTCCCAGGAGACCTCGCCGGACCCGTCACCGTCGCCCGCGGCCAGCCCGATCGAGGCGAGCAGGCGCGCGACCGTCTCCTCCCCCACGGCGGCGGCCCCCGCGTCCACGGGGTCGACCTCCGGGCACAGCGCGCGGTCGAGGCCGGCCCCGCCGAGCAGCCCGACCGGGTCCAGCATGACGTCATGGCCGTCCGCCGCGACCGCAGAGCCGTCCGGCCGCACCCAGGCGTCGAGGAGCCCCGACGCCTCCAGCGCGGCTTCCAATCCCGCGCGGTCGGTCTCGGTGACGTGCGGTCGGAAGTCGACGAGCCGCCACAGCGGAGCGCCGGGGCCCCGGTCCCGCACGCCAGGTGTGCGCGTCGAGGGAGCCGCGGGGCCGCGCTCCCCACCCGTTTCGAGGGCGGTCATTTCCTCCATCGCCTGCCGCAGCCGCTCCGCCGTCGCCGCCTCGTGGTGGGCCAATCCGGCCGCCCTATCGGCCAGGCGGGAGGCGGCAGCGCGATGCGCCTCGCTCGCCGCCGTATGGGCCGGCAGCGGGCCGTCCAGAGAGCTCGCCCAGTCCTGTACGGCGTCCAGGACCGCAGGCAGCCCGGACACCCGCAGCTCGACGCACCCGGAAAGACGCTCCCGCACGGCCTCGACCAGGGCCCGCCCCGCCAGGGCGACGTCCTCCTCCGCCTCGGCCATCCGCTCCTCGCCGTGCACGACCTCCTCGTCGGCCTCATCGACGCGCAGCCGAGCGGCACGGTGCCGCTCCTCGGCCTGCTCGGCCCGCGTGACGAGCTCCGCCACGTGCTCGACGGCGCGCCGCCTGCTCGCGGTCACCTCGTCCGCCTCCCGGCGCAGAACCGCGTCTGCGGCTCCCTCCGTCCTGGGGAGCTCGAGCCGGGCGGCTACTGCGCTCTCGGCCACCCGGTCCTGGATCCCGTCCAACGCCTCCCGGGCTGCTGTGAGCCGGTTGTCCGCAGTGGCGAGCCGGCCCAGGGCTCGGGTGTGTGCCTCGGCCGCCGTACGCCGGTCCGCCTCGGCCCGCTTCAAGTCTGCCGCCGTGCGGGAGGCGTCGTCCGCCGCCCGGTCGAGCGCGCGGGCGTCGCGCATCTCGGGTTGGGACCGCAGCGTGGCGTCCTGGGCGGCCAGCCGTGCGGCCCGCTCGTCGAGGGCGGTGCCCCTCGCCGCGGCCTCCTCGCGTTCCGCCGAGGCCCGGTCTCGGTCCGCCTGTGCCCTGGCGAGTTCCCGTTGCAGGTTCTCGTACCGGGCGTGTTCGCGGCGGGGCAGGCGGGCGCGGCGCCGGGAGGCGAGGCGGGCGTAGCGGCGGTAGTGGTCGAGGAACGCCGTGGACGCCTGTTCGGCCTCGCGGACCGCCCGCAGTTCCTCCTTCTCCTCGTCCAACGACCGGAACGCCTCCGCCGCGTCGGCGACGACCGCCTGGTCCATCGGCGGCAGAGCCTCGGTCAGTGCCCGGGACAGGGCCGCCTCGCTGGGGCGCTTCGACAGCTGGGGCTGGCGCAGCTGGATCAGGAGGTCCACGAGGGCGCCGTAGCGCCGCTCCCCCAGCCCGAACAGGGCTTCGTCGACGGCCCTGCGGTAGGCCTTCGCCGTGTCGTACACCATGCCGTGGCCGCCGACGGCCTCGGCGAGCCGGTCCCGGGACAGTGCCGTCCCGGTCGCGTCCAGCAGGTCGAGGCCGGCGCCGACCCGCTGGCCGGTGACCGCGAACCAGTGGCGGGCGATGCCACGTCCGGCGACCGCCTTGAGTCCGCACAGCAGCGTGCGGAAGTGCGCCTCTCCCGAACTGTCGTCGAGTCGTCCGAACTCGATCCAGGTGTAGCCGAGCCGTTCGGGATGGGGGTGCGCACCACCCAGGAGCAGGTTCCACTCCATGCGCTTGCCCGGGTCGCCGTCGGGTTCGACGCGGCGTGCGGAGAGGTCGCCGTCCAGGAGGAACGGCAGGGTGAGGGCGAGCACCTTCGACTTGCCGGTGCCGTTGTTGCCGCGCAGCAGCAGCCGGCCGTCGCGGAACCAGAACTCCTCGACGTCGTAGTGGAAGAGATCGACGAGTCCGATGCGCAAGGGCCGCCACCGGCCGGGCGCGGGAGCCGGGAGCGCGGTGCCGGGCGACTGGGGGCCGGGGAGCGCGGTCACGGGGCGGTTCACCTTTCGTCCTGCACGGGCTGCACGGGATGCTCGGTCGTGGCGGATCGGCGGGCCCGTCCGGGTTCCCTGACCACGGGTTCGCCGACCGCGTACCGCGCGAGGGCCGGCCGCGCTACGACGCCCCCTTCGGTGCGCTCGGCGAGTCCCAGCGCCACCAGCCTGGCCAGCGCCCGCTCGACGAGTCCGGGCTCCGCTCCCGGTTCCCTCGCCGACTTGGACCAGAACCCGCCGTGCTCCACGGCCAGTTCCCGTACGCGTGCCGCCAGTTCCGCCGGTTCGACGGGCCCGTCCGCCCGGGCCAGGTGCCCCGCCAGCAGCAGGGTGATGTGACCGTGGGTGCCCTGTTCCGGCATGCGCGCGTCCGTGAGGTCGTCCATCGGGTCGACCATGGCGATGCCCTCGGCCCGGGCCTCCGGGACGAGTCCCGTCAGCTCGTTGATGCGGGCGGTGATGAAGCCGCGCTGCCGGGTGAGGTAGGCCAGTTCGTCGTCGGTCAGGTCGTCGTAGTACAGCACCGGGTCGTCCAGCAGGATGCGGGTCAGTTTCCAGCGGACCGCCCGGAACCTGAGCTCGTCGCTGTCGAGCACGGTCCACGCGGTCATCTCCACCAGGCGCTCCTCGAAGCCCTCGGCCTCGACCATGGAGGGACCTCGCAGGGACGCGGGCATCCCGGCCAGCACGCGCCGCCGCACGTCGTACAGCACGTCGCCCGATCCGCTGACGTAGGCGTCCTCGTCGCCGGCGACCCGCCGCAGCACGCCGAGCCGCAGCAGCAGGCGGACGACGGCCGCGAGGTCGAGGCGCTCGTCGCGCCGCTCCAGAGTGAACGTGATGCCGGCAGCGACGAGTTCAGGATCGGCGGCGGCCAGGACGACCTGCTCGGCGAGGCGTCCGAGCGCCACCTGAGACTCGCCCCGTTCCAGCGCGGCCAGGGCCAGGCAGAGCAGGACGTAGCGGCGGCGGGTGAAGGGCAGGGCGCTGCGGGCGGCCTCGCGCGCCGGGTGTGTGGCGTCGGTGACGGTGCCCGGCGTCTTGCGCAGCCGTGCGGCGTCGGCGTCCGTGCGCAGCGTCCAGCCGACGTTGCGTTCGAACCACTCCCGCAGCTCGGCGGTGTGCCGGCGCACCAGCTTGAACTCGTCTGCGTACGGTCCGTCGGCCGTGAGCAGCGGCTTCTTCAGCAGGGCGCGTGCTGCCTTCTGGAGGTCGGCCTGTCGCTGGCCGTCGAGGACCTCGGCCAGGGGGCCGCTCATCGGTCCTCCGTGAGTTGGGCAGCGGTGTCCCGTCGAGGGGCGGGGAGGGGAACGGGTGCCGATGGCGGTGCGGCGGCGCGGTCGCCCTGCCCCACCGTGAGATCGACGATGTCGATCAGGTGATCGGGGCCGCTGAACACACCGTCGGGAGTGCGCACTTCGGCTGTCGATCCGTCGCTGAGGGCGGTCAGCCGGATCTCCATCGAACCGTCCCCGCTGGTGGCGACTGTGGTGATGGTGCCCGGCCGCCAGGTGGCGAGCGCGTCGCCGAGCAGCCGCAGGAACAACTGGAAGGCATGCGGGTCGAGTCCGCCGAGCCGGGACAGCCGCACCGGTCCGTCCGTCACGAGACGGTCCCGCGCCCGCCTGGTCTCCTCCGTCTGCCGGGCTGCGATCTTGGCGAGCCGGCGCTTCGCCTCTCTCCGGTCGGCCACCCGGCGCGGCTTGCCGCGCCTCTCATAACTGCCGGTGCGGCGCAACTGTGGGCTGATACTCAGAGGTCGCGCCTCGCTCCACGGGGTGGAGGCCGGTTCAGGGGCGGCCGTCCGTTCGGCGAGGGTTTCGGCGTCGATGGTGAGGTGCCGGGAGGAGTGCAACCCGAACGCCACGCGCCACAGCCGGTGCCGTGCCGCGTCGTCCGGGGCCTGGGCGAACCAGCGCGCGAGGGTGCGGAAGTCGGCTGAGCGGTCCGAGCGTCCGGCCCGCCGCTCGTTGAGCTGCCGTACGACGGCCAGGAGCTGCGGGATCGAGTGGAGCGCCCGCCCGCGCAGGAGCCTGGCCTGCGACTCCCGCCCCTCCCCGGACACGAACCACTCGGCGAGTCCGGACCACCGGGCCGCCCACCGCTCGTACGCCACCGCCTCCGCCCGCTCGGCGTCCTCGGGAGCGGCGTCGGCGGCCTCGCGGGCGGCGGCGAGCCGCAGCAGCGGACCGACCCGCTCCTGCTCCTCCAGCTCCCCGATGAGCAGGGCAATCCGCCCGCCGAGGGTGATGAGGTCCTGGATGAACCGCTCCAGGTACTGGATAAGCCGGTCCTTGTAGGCGAGGAACGCCTCGACCTCGATGTCGTGCAGGTCGATGGTGCGCTGGAGCGAGCCCATGAAGGCGCGGGCGTTGTCGGCGAGGTCGGTGAACCGCGCCGTCAGCACGGACAGGGCGACGTATGTCTTGGCAAGGTCGGGCTCTTTCTCCGCAGCGATCACCAGGAGCGCCCGCAGTTGCGTGACGATGTCGTGCAGCGCGACCGCCTGGAGTTCGCCCCGCCGCCCCAGCACCTCGTCGTACGTCCCCAGCGCCGCCTCGGCCGCCTCACCGGCCCGGGTGAGCTGGTAGATGAACCGCCTGCGGTAGAAGTCCTCGACCGCCGTCACCCGCGCGTGGTCCGGGTCGGCCCGCAGATTGCCCCACTCCACGAGCTTGTCCAGCGCCTGCGTCACTGCGTCCGGGTCGGCGGGCCGGCTTCCCGCGTCCAGGGCGGCGTACACGTCCTCCGGCCGCAGATGCACCGCGAACCGCTCCTTGGCGGCGAGGAACGCGCGCATGACCTGGCGGTAGAGGGGAGCGTTGGGGGCAGTGAGGTGGGCGAACGGAGAGTAGTCGCTGGAGGTCATCTCGCCACATTCTTCCACCGCGGTCCCGAGCTCACATGGGAGTTGCGAACACGCACTCCGCCCAGACCGTCTTGCCCGGACCTCCCGGCCGGAGGTGCCAGCCCCAGCGGGTGGCGAGACCCGCGACCAGCAGCAGCCCTCGGAGTCCCTTGAGTTCGTCGAGAGGTTGCTGGGAGAGCTATGAACACCGCTGAGTCCTCGGCCGTCGCTTCCGGCCTCGCCTGGTTCAAGAGCAGCTACAGCGGAGCGGAGGGCGGCGACTGCATCGAGGTCGCGGCCGACATGAGAACCGTGCACATCCGGGACTCCAAGGTCATGGCCGGACCCGTCATCCGTGTGTCACGCGAGGCGTGGGCAGGGTTCGTCGGAGAGGCCTGACGGACGTACGTCAAGCGTGAGCCCAGCCGCCCGATCGAGGACGACGACAGGGCTCACGCACGTCACCCCTACTTGGGCAGGTAAGGACTTGGCATGCCGTACCAGCTGATCCGCAGGGTGTCGCGGGCGCGAGTGGCCGCGACGAACAGCAGTGACCGCGCTTTTGGTTCCTCGCGGGCGAGGCGCCGGGGGTCCGTGTCGCGGTAGCGCTGGACGACGGACGACCGGGGGATGACGCCGTCGCGGGCACCGACGATGGCGAGCCTCTGGTATTCGAGGCCCTCGAAGCGGTGCATGGTGCCGGCGTGGATGTCGCCGTCTCCCTTCACACCCTCCTTGGTGAGTTCGGCGACGGTCAACTCCGCCTCGGTCGCCAAGTAGTACATGACCTGATTGACGGCTTCGCGGTCGGCGACGCACACCGCGATGTTCCCGCGGGGGTCGCGGACCTTCCCGTCGGCTCCGCCGGTGGCGAGTCGTAGAGCACAGAGACCGTCTACGCGACCAGCGTCCTGCAGGTCAACCAGGCCTGGACCACCAACCGCGTACGCATGGTCATGCAGACCGACGGGAACCTCGTCGTCTACGACGAGGACGACAAGCCCCTCTGGGCGTCCATGACCTTCGGCAGCAACCACTGGGCGATCTTCCAGCAGGACGGCAACCTCGTCGTCCACAACGGCGACGACCGCCCCATCTGGGCCTCCCAGAGCCACGGCAACGTCGGCGCACAGCTGGTCCTGCAGGCCGACGGCAAGGTGGTCATCGTGCACAACGGCAGGGTCGTCTGGTCGACCTGACCGTAGGCGTGAACGACTTCGCCGAGACCCCCGACGCCGGGCGGGGCCGTGGCCGCGCCCGGCGGTCCCGTCAGGCGTCCAGGTCGTCGGCGAAGTGCCGGTAGCCGTGCCGGTCCGTGTGCATGCCCCACAGCGTGTCCGCGAGCACCGCCGGGTCCTTGCGGTGATGGCCGGCGATGATCGCGCCGGGGATGACCAGCTGCCCGACGTGGATGCCCTCGGCGGCGAGCGTGTCGTGCAGCAGATGGCCGTAGGCGCTCTCGGCGGCGAAGGCGATCGACGTGCCCGCCCGGTCGGGGTGCGGGACCACCGCGGTGCCGCCGTTGACGAACAGGACGGTGCCGCGCCCCAGTGCCCGCATGCCGGGCAGGACCTGGCGGACCGCCGTGACGGGGCCGTGCACGGAGAACTCCAGCGGACCGAGCAGGTCCGCGGAGGTGGTCTCCAGGACCGGCCGCATGAAGTCCGGGTGCGGGACCGGGCTGTACTGGAGGATCTCGACCGTGCCGAGCATCGCGTCCGCGGCGTCCAGTGCCGCCCGCAGGGCCTCGGTGTCGCGTACGTCGGCGACGAAGCCGCGCGCGACGATCCCCTTGTCGGACAGGTCGGCGGCGAGCGCGTCGAGCCGGCCCTGGTCGCGGGCGACGAGGGCGACGGAGTGACCCCCGCGGCCGAACCTGCGGGCGACGGCCGCCCCGAGTCCGGGGCCTGCTCCGATGATGGCGATGGTCGTCATGGTGTGTTTCCCCAGGGTGACGAAGTCGATGACGCGGCGGCGCCGCGGGTCGGGGGCGAGGACGCCTCGGTACAGGGCTACGACGTGGTGCCGAGGGCCGCGGCGGTCTCCTCGACCACCGTCGCCGCCCGCTGCTCCTGCACGCCGGCCGCGGCGACGCGGGTGCCGTCGTCGTCCAGGGCTCCCGTGTTGACGCTCTGCACCAGGGCGAGGATGAGGGCCTCGAGACCGGCGCTGAGGACGGCGGGCGGAAGATGGGTGTGGAAGACACCCTCGCGCTGCCCGCGTTCCAGGATGGCCGTGACCTCCTCGCGGGCCGGGGCCAGGATGTCGGTGACCCGGTCGACGCCGAGGTCCTGGCGGGCCAGGGCCAGCAGCAGGCGGTAGCGGTCGCCCACGGGCCACAGGGCGAGCGTGAACCACGCGAGCGCCCGTTCGGCACGCTCCCCCGGCCGTCTGCCCTCGGTCACCGCGCCGCGCAGCGTCTCGGCCGCCTCCTCGGCGAGCGCCTCCAGCAGGGCCGCGCGGCCCGGGAAGTGCCCGAAGAGCGTGCGCCGTACGACGCCGGAGACCCGTGCCAGCTCCTCCAGGGTGATGTCGGGGTTCTGCCCCAGCTCCTGGCGGGCCGTCGCCAGGATGCGCGCCCGGTTGGACCGCGAGTCGCGCCGCATCGGCTCACGGGGGGCGGGCTTGGTCACGGCAACCTCGGCGGATGTGGGCGGCGGGACGGACTCCGTCCATCTTGGCACGTGGGGCGCAGGGTGAGAGCGCGCCGGCCACGCGGCCGCGGTCCGGTCGTGGCGGGCCTCGCGGGCGTCACCGAGGCCTGTGCGCCTGCCGCCGGGTGGTCCGGTGGCAGGCGCGCGGGCCGGCTGTCAGCTCTGGGCCAGCATGACGCCCTGCTGCTGTGCCGCGTGGAAGTCGGGCAGCGGCAGGCCGCCCTGCAGACGCAGCTCCATGAGGGTGGCCTCGACCTGCGCCGAGCCCTTCTTCAGCACGTGGTTGCGCGGCTTGCCGGTGTTCTGCCAGCGGTGCTCCTTGCCGTCGCACACGGCACGGGAGCCGCCGATGCCGTACCGGACCGAGGGGTCCGCCTGGGTGATCGAGGAACTGATGAAGACCGGTCCGCTGCTGTCGGCGCAGCGGTAGGTGCCGGTGAGGGTGACCGAGCCGTCGGGGCCGATCCGGCCCGCGGTGTCGACGGTGATCGACTCCTTGGTGTCGGCCGCCGCAGGCGTCGCGGGGACGACGGCGAGCAGGGCCAGCGCGACGGTGGCGGCCGCGCCGAGCGCAGGGCGCATGGTCATGGGAGGACCTCCTGAAGTGGGGCTTCCACTGGTACCCGGCACCCGGGTCCGGGGGCGTGACCGTCACTCCTTCGGTGGCGAGTCCGCCCGGCCGTACGGGAACCGTCCGGGCGTTGTCCCCGTCTTGTCACGCTTCTCGGCGGTCCGTTCCCCCGCGTTCACGGCGGGAGGACGGTGTGAGCCGTACGTGTGGTCCCACGACCGTTGAGGTGCGCCATGTGTTCCCACCACCCTTCGTGCTCCCGGCCCGACGCCCGCGCCCCGCATGTCGTCGCCGCCCACCCCGAACAGGGGTGGAGCCTGCTGTGCAGCGGCGCGATCGTCTTCGAGGACACCGGCGCGCTGCTGCCCGACGGGCGCGTGGTCGCGCCGTGGCGTCAGTGCAGCACCGCGAACCCGTCGAGCTCCACCATCGCCGCCTCGTCCCACAGCCTCACGACCTCGACGACCGCCATCGCGGGGTAGTGCCGTCCGGCCAGGCTCCGCCAGACGCGGCCGAGTTCCGGGGCGTGTGCGCGGTAGGCGGCGACGTCCGTGGCGTAGACGGTGACGCGGGCGAGGTCGGCCGGGGTGCCGCCGGCGGCGCGCAGGGCGGTCAGCAGATTGCCGAGTGCCTGTGCGAACTGCTCGGGCAGGGTGTCGCCGGTGACCTTGCCGTCGGTGTCGAGGGCGGTCTGGCCGGCCAGGAAGACCAGGCGGGAGCCGGTGGCGACGACGGCGTGCGAGAAGCCGGTGGCCGGGGAGAGGTCGGGCGGGTCGATGCGCTCGGCGGTCACGGTCGGGCCTCCACGGTGGCGTACAACTCCTTGGCGATGATGCCGCGTTGGACCTCGCTCGCCCCTTCGTAGACACGCGGGGCGCGCACCTCGCGGTAGAGGTGTTCGAGCAGGTGCCCGCGGTGCAGCGCCCGCGCCCCGTGCAGCTGGACCGCCGCGTCGACGACGTACTGCGCCGTCTCGGTGGCGAGCAGCTTCGCCATCGCGGCCCGCTTCGGGACAGCGTCCGCGCCTTCGTCGTACGCCGTCGCCGCCGCGTACACCATCAGGCGGGCCGCCTCCGTGCGGAGCGCCATCTCGGCAACCTGGTGGGCGACGGTCTGAAGGTCCTTCAGCTTGCCGCCGAAGGCGTCCCGCCCGGCGGTGTGCGCGAGGCTCGCGTCCAGGGCGGCCTGGGCCATACCGACGGCGAAGGCGCCGACGCTGGGGCGGAACAGGTTCAGCGTGCCCATGGCGACCCGGAAGCCCCGGTCGGTCCCGCCGAGCACGTCGTCGGCGGTGACCGGCACGGCGTCGAACTGCAGGGCGCCGATGGGGTGCGGAGAGAGCATGTCGAGCCCGGTGCCGGTGAGGCCGGCACGGTCGGCCGGCACCAGGAACGCGGTGACTCCGCGGGCGCCCGCGCCCGGGGTCGTCCGTGCGAAGACGGTGTAGAAGTCGGCCTCGGGGGCGTTGGAGATCCAGCACTTCTCGCCGGTGAGCCGCCAGCGCCGGGAGCCGTCGGCCTCGGCGGACAGCGCGTCGGGCACGTCGCCGCCCGGCTCGGCCCGCAAGGACAACGAGTCAGGTACACCGCCGTCCGGCTCGGCGCGCAGGGACAGCGCCGCCGCGTCCGACCCCGCGCCCGGCTCGCTCAGGGCGAAGGCCGCGACCACGCTGCCCTCGCGCACCCCCGGCAGCCAGCGGTCGCGCTGGGCCGCTGTGCCGTGGGCGTGGACGGGGTGGGCGCCCAGGCCCTGGAGGGCGAGGGCGGTCTCGGCCTCCGTGCAGGCGTAGGCGAGGGACTCGCGCATCAGGCAGAGGTCGAACGCACCGGAGGTGAACAGCCGGTCCAGGAGGCCGAGTCGGCCGAGTTCGGTGACGAGGGGACGGTTGACGTGGCCGGGTTCGCCCTTCTCGGCGAGCGGGCGCAGCCGTTCGGCGGCGAGGGTGCGCAGCTCGGCACACCGCGCCACCCGGTCCGGTTCGAGTGAGAATGCGGGCACTGCCGGTCCTCCCTCCGGAGCGGTCTCACCCGACGGTATCGCGCCCCGTTGACTGCCGTCACCAACACGATACGCTCCTCGTGCGAGCCCACCACGACGCCCACCAGGCAAGGGGGCGAACCGCCATGGACGACCGTCCGACCCGCTCCGGCCACGTCGACACCTTCGCGCGCGACCATCTCCCGCCGCGCGACCAGTGGCCCGAACTCCGCTTCGACCTGCCGGAGCTGCGCTACCCCGAACGGCTGAACTGCGCCGCCGACCTCCTGGACGGCCCGCCCGACGGTCGCCCCGTGTTCCACACGCCGCAGGGCCCGGCCTGGACGTACGGCGAACTGCGCGCCCGCGTCGACAGGCTCGCGCACGTCCTCACCACCGGCCTCGGGATCGTCCCCGGCAACCGTGTCCTGCTGCGCGGCCCGACCACACCGTGGCTGGCGGCCTGCTGGCTGGCGGTGCTGAAGGCGGGCGCGGTCGCCGTGACCGTGCTGGCCCAGCAGCGCCCGCACGAGCTGAGCACGATCTGCGAGATCGCCCGCGTCCGGCACGCGCTGTGCGACATCCGGGCCGTCGACGACCTGGCCAAGGCGGAGATACCGGACCTGCGGATCACGACGTTCGGCGGTGACACGCCCGACGACCTCCTGCACCTCCCGGCGCCCGCCGGCCCGTACCCGGCCGTGGACACCGCCGCGGACGACGTGGCGCTGATCGCGTTCACCTCCGGCACCACCGGACGCCCCAAAGGGTGCATGCACTTCCACCGGGACGTGCTGGCGATCGCGGACACCTTCTCGCGGTATGTGCTGCGCCCGCGCAGCGACGACGTCTTCGCGGGCAGTCCCCCGCTCGGCTTCACCTTCGGTCTCGGCGGTCTGGTCGTCTTCCCGCTGCGGGCCGGCGCCGGTGCCCTGCTGCTGGAACAGGCGGGACCGAAGCAGCTGTTGCCGGCGATCGCCGAGCACCGGGTGTCGGTGCTGTTCACCGCGCCGACCGCGTACCGGGCGATGCTCGGTGAGCTGGACGGGCACGATCTGACATCCCTGCGGCGCTGTGTCTCGGCTGGTGAGAACCTGCCCGCGGCCACCTGGCGGGCCTGGCACGAGCGGACCGGGCTGCGCGTCATCAACGGCATCGGCGCCACCGAGCTGCTGCACATCTTCATCTCGGCGGCCGACGAGCACATCAGACCCGGGTCCACCGGCGTGCCCGTCCCGGGCTGGCACGCGCGCGTGGTCGACGCGCAGGGGCGCGAACTGCCCGACGGCGAGCCGGGACTGCTCGCGGTGCGCGGCCCCGTCGGCTGCCGGTACCTCGCCGACCCACGGCAGCGGGACTACGTGCGCGGCGGCTGGAACGTCACCGGCGACACCTATGTCCGGGATCCCGACGGCTACTTCCGGTACGTCGCCCGCGCCGACGACATGATCATCTCGGCCGGGTACAACATCGCCGGGCCCGAGGTCGAGGACGCGCTGCTGCGGCATCCGGACGTGCTGGAGGCGGCGGTCGTCGGCCGGCCCGACGAGGCGCGCGGCATGACGGTGGTGGCGTACGCCGTCCTCAAGGAGGGCGCCGAACGGGACGCGGACGCACTGCGCGCCTTCGTCAAGTCCGAGCTGGCGCCGTACAAGTGCCCTCGCGAGATCGTCTTCCTGGACGCCCTCCCGCGTACCGCGACCGGAAAGCTCCAGCGGTTCCGGCTGCGCACCGGAGGCGACCGGCGGTGATCCGCACGACCTAAGATGATCAACGTGTCCGACCAGCACGCTCCCCGATCCCTCATCGTCACGCTCTACGGCGCGTACGGCCGCTTCATGCCCGGTCCGGTACCGGTCGCCGAACTGATCCGGCTGCTGGCCGCGGTCGGCGTGGACGCGCCCTCGGTGCGCTCGTCGGTGTCCCGCCTCAAGCGCCGCGGTCTGCTCGTCCCGGCCCGTACCGGACAGGGGGCGGCGGGTTACGAACTCTCCCCGGACGCCCGGCAGTTGCTTGACGACGGCGACCGGCGCATCTACGGCACCGCGCCGCCCGAGGACGAGGGCTGGGTGCTCGCGGTGTTCTCCGTGCCGGAGTCGGAACGGCAGAAGCGGCACGTGTTGCGCTCCCGCCTGGCCGGGCTCGGTTTCGGCACGGCCGCACCCGGCGTGTGGATCGCCCCGGCCCGGCTGCAAGAGGAGACCCGGCACACCCTGCAACGGCTGCGCCTGGACCCCTACGTCGACCTCTTCCGCGGCCGGCACCTCGATTTCGCCCCGACCGTCGAGGCGGTCGCCCGCTGGTGGGACCTGGCGGCGATCGCCAAGGAGCACGAGGCGTTCCTCGACCGGCACGCGCGCGTGCTGCGCGACTGGGAGCGGCGCGCGGACACCCCGCCCGAGGAGGCCTACCGGGACTACCTGCTGGCCCTGGACTCCTGGCGCCATCTGCCCTACCGCGACCCCGGACTGCCGGCCGGCCTGCTGCCCGGGAACTGGCCGGGCATGCGATCGGCGGCGGTGTTCCAGGGACTCCACGAACGACTGCGCGACGCGGGCGCCACCTTCGCAGGCCTCTGACCCGCACAGGCCTCTGACCCGGCACAGGCCTCCGCGCGGCCGGGGTTTCGGATCTCAGGTGCTCAGTGTCAGGCGGGGTTTGGGGGCGTCGGTGCGGCCGGTGCGGGGTGGGCGGCTGCCCGCCAGGTACGGGGCCGGCCAGGCGACGCCCGGACCGTCGTAACCCTGCTCGGCGGCGGCGTGCAGCGTCCAGTGCGGGTCGTACAGGTGCGGCCGGGCCAGCGCGCACAGGTCCGTACGGCCCGCCAGAATCAGGGAGTTGACGTCGTCCCAGGAGGAGATCGCGCCGACCGCGATCACCGGGACGCCCGCCTCGTGCCGGATCCGGTCCGCGTACGGCGTCTGGTACGACCGCCCGAACTCCGGCCGCTCCTCGGCCACCACCTGCCCGGTCGACACGTCGATCGCGTCGGCGCCGTGCGCGGCGAAGGCGCGGGCGACGGCAACGGCCTCCTCGGGCGTGGTGCCGCCCTCGGCCCAGTCGGTGGCCGAGATCCGCACGGTCATCGGCCGCTCCTCCGGCCACACGGCCCGTACGGCGTCGAACACCTCCAGCGGGAAGCGGAGCCGCCTCGCGAGCGAGCCGCCGTAGGCGTCGGTGCGCCGGTTGGTCAGCGGGGAGAGGAAGCCGGAGAGCAGATAGCCATGGGCGCAGTGCAGTTCGAGCAGGTCGAAGCCGGCCCCCGCGGCCCGCCAGGCGGCGGCGGTGAACTGTTCCCTTATGTCGGTGAGCTGGGCACGGGACAGCTCACGCGGCGTCTGGCTGCCGGGCTTGTACGGCAGCGGGGAGGCGGCCACGAGCGGCCAGTTGCCGTCGGGCAGCGGCTCGTCCATGCCCTCCCACATCAGCCGGGTCGAGCCCTTGCGCCCGCTGTGACCGAGTTGCACACCGATCCCGGTCCCGGGCGCCTGGCGGTGCACGAAGTCGGTGATCCGCCGCCAGGCCTCGGCCTGCTTGCCGGTGTACAGGCCGGCGCAGCCGGGGGTGATCCGGCCCTCGGGGCTCACGCACACCATCTCGGTCATCACCAGCCCGGCGCCCCCGAGCGCGCGGGCGCCGAGATGGACGAGGTGGAAGTCGCCGGGGACACCGTCGACCGCCGAGTACATGTCCATCGGCGAGACGACGACCCGGTTGCGCAGGGTCAGACCACGCAGCCGGAACGGGGTGAACATCGGTGGTGTGCCGGGCGGGCAGCCGAACTCGCGCTCCACGGCCTCGGTGAAGTGCGCGTCGCGCAGCCGGAGGTTGTCGTGGGTGACGCGGCGGCTGCGGGTGAGCAGGTTGAAGGCGAACTGCCGGGGCCGCTGGCCGAGGTGGGACGCGAGGTTCTCGAACCACTCCAGGCTGGCCCGGGCGGCACGCTGGGTGGAGGCGACGACGGGCCTGCGCTCCTCCTCGTACGCGGCCAGGGCGTCGTCGAGGGTGGGCCGTTCCTCCAGACAGGCCGCGAGGGCGAGGGCGTCCTCGACGGCGAGCTTGGTGCCGGAGCCGATGGAGAAGTGGGCGGTGTGCGCGGCGTCGCCGAGAAGGACGACGTTGCCGTGCGACCAGCGGTCGTTGACGACCGTGCGGAAGGTGGTCCAGGTGGAGTTGTTGGACTGCAGCGGGCGGCCGCCGAGCGCGTCCGCGAAGATCTTCGCGCAGCGTTCGATCGACTCCTGGTCGCCGAGTTCGTCGAAACCGGCCGCGTGCCAGACCTCCTCGCGCATCTCGACGATCACGGTGGAGGCGTCGGGCGCGTAGGGGTAGCCGTGCAGTTGCATCACACCGTGCTCGGTCTCGGCGATCTCGAAGCGGAAGGCGTCGAAGGCGAAGTCGGCGGCGAGCCAGATGTACCGGCAGCGGTGCGCGGTGATGTGCGACCGGAACACGTCGGTGTGGGCCTCACGGGTGGCGCTGTGCACTCCGTCGGCGGCGATGACGAGGTCGTACGAGGCCGAGAGCGAGGCCGTGTCCGGCGCCTCGGCGCGGAAGCGGAGGTCGACGCCGAGTTCGCGGCAGCGGTCGTGCAGGATCTCCAGCAGCTCTCTGCGGCCGAGGGCGGCGAAGCCGTGCCCCGAGGAGGTGTGGCGTTCTCCGCGGTGGGCGATGTCGATGTCGTCCCAGCGGACGAAGTGCTGCTGCAGGGCCTCGTAGACGACGGGGTCGGCGTGTTCGATGCCGCCGAGGGTCTCGTCGGAGAGGACCACACCGAAGCCGAAGGTGTCCTCGGGGGCGTTGCGTTCCCAGAGGGTGATCTCGCGCTCCGGGTCGAGGCGCTTCAGGAGGGCGGCGGCGTAGAGGCCGCCGGGGCCGCCGCCGATGATCGCGATGCGGCGGGGGTGGCTGGTCCTCGCGACCGGCTGCGGGTACGTCGTGGCTGATCGCGCAGTTCCCCGCGCCCCTGAGGTGGGCATGCTCACCGTCCCTGCCATTTGGGCGGCCGCTTCTCCGTGAAGGCCGCGTGGAACTCCGCGTAGTCCTCGCCGTTCATGAGGAGTGCCTGCGTCGAGGCGTCCAGTTCGACCGAGGCCGCCAGCGGCATGTCCAGCTCGGCCGTCAGCAGGGCCTTCGTCTGGGCGTGGGCCAGCGCCGGGCCGTCGGCCAGGCGGCGGGCCAGCCGCTGGGCGGCCTCGTCGGCCCGGCCCTCGTCGGTCATCTCGCTGATCAGGCCGATGCGCTCGGCCTCGGGTGCCCGGACCGGTTCGCCGAGCATCAGCAGGCGGGTCGCGTGGCCCAGGCCGACGACCCGGGGCAGCAGGTAGGCGGCGCCCATGTCGCCGCCGGACAGGCCGACCCGGGTGAAGAGGAAGGCGAAGCGGGAGGTGGGGTCCGCGATCCGGAAGTCGGCCGCGAGCGCGAGGACCGCCCCGGCGCCCGCCGCCACGCCGTGCACCGCCGCGATCACCGGGAACGGGCACTCCCGGATGGCGCGGACCACCTGGCCCGTCATCCGGTTGAAGTCCAGGAGCTGGGCGGTGTCCATGGACAGGGTGGCGCCGATGATCTCGTCGACATCCCCGCCCGAGCAGAAGCCGCGTCCCTCGCCGGCCAGCACCAGGGCGCGCACGGACCGCTCCCGCGACAGCTCGGCGAGCAGGTCGCGCAGGTCGGCGTAGGCACCGAAGGTGAGGGCGTTGAGCTTGTCGGGGCGGGCCAAGGTGACCGTGGCGACACCGTCGGCCCGGTCGACGCGCAGATGGCGCCAGGGCGAGGTGGGGGCGGCGGAGCCGGTGAAGGGACTCATGGGGTGCGGCCTCCTTGGGCGGGCACTGCCTCACTGACCTCTACCCGACGACGTTATCACTCATTCGTGACTGTCGTCAGGAGTGCGCGATAGCAGGAGCCGCGCCATTGGGCCTGGTCACAGGGGTTCGGTCGCGTCACAGAAGTCACCGGACATCGATAACGCGGTAACAGCGGGAGCATCCGTGCAATCCCGTCCGTTCACCTGGGTAGGCCGCACTCACGGGGCCCACGGTCCCGGGCGGTGCCCGTCGCGAGACCCCGCCGAGGGGCGCCGTACCATTTCTACGGTTGAACGCAGGACGACCTGAGGATCTCGGCATTCAGGAGATGCCTGCACCATGAACGGACTGGCCTTGCACGATCGCTTCTCAGCCCCCGCCTCCTGGCGCATCGCGCTGCCGCATTCCGCGGCGGCCGTGCCCGTGGCCCGCGCGCTGGTCCGTACGGCGCTCGCGGAGCTTCAGCACGGCACGGACAGCGACACCGCCGAGCTGCTCACCGCC
>NZ_JBFBJT010000086.1:0-32251 GCF_040686175.1 Streptomyces sp. NPDC086077
CAGCGACAGCACGCTGCCGAGCAGCCCGCGCGTGTAGTGGTGGGCCGGCGCCTCGACCAGGTCGGCGGTCACGCCGGTCTCCACGATCTGCCCGCCGTACATCACCACCACCCGGTCGGTGACGGCCGCGACCAGCGCCAGATCGTGCGAGACCAGGACCAGCGCGAAGCCCAGCTCCTCGCGCAGCCCGAGCAGCAGCTCCATGATCTGCGCCTGCACGGTCACGTCGAGCGCCGTCGTCGGCTCGTCGGCGACGATCAGCTTCGGGTCGCGGGACAGGGCCATGGCGATCAGGACGCGCTGGCGTTGGCCGCCGGAGAGCTCGTGCGGATAGCTGCGCAGGGTGCGGTCGGGGTCGAGGCCGACCAGGGTGAGCAGTTCGGCGGGGCTGCGCCGGCCCCCGCGCCGTACGACCTGCTTCAGCTGGGCGCGGATGGTCATCGCCGGGTTCAGCGAGGACAGCGCGTCCTGGTAGATCATCGCCATCTCGTGGCCGAGCAGCTTGCGGCGGACCCGCATCGGCTCGGTGAGCAGGGGCCGCTGGTTGAAGCGGACCTCGCCGCGCACCCGGGCGCCCTTGGGCTGCAGGCCCATGACGGTCAGCGCGGTCAGTGACTTGCCGCAGCCCGACTCGCCGACCAGGCCGAGCACTTCTCCGGCGCGCACCTCGAAGCTGATGCCGTCGACGATGTCCACGCCGTGGTGCCGGCCGGGGAAGCCGATGGCCAGGTTCTCGACGGCGAGCACCGGTCCACCGCCGGGCAGCGAGCGGGCGCGGGAGCGGAGCCGCAGGGCGGCTTCGGCGAGGCCGGGGAGCGGGGTGACCTTGCCGCTGCCGGGCTCGGGGGCCTCCAGGTGGTCCTGGGGGGTCTCGACCTCGCGCGGGGCCGGGGCCGCCCACGCGTCCGACACGCCCTCGGACAGGATGTTCAGCGACAGCACGGTCACCAGCATCAGCAGCCCGGGGAACACGGTCGCCCACCAGCCGCCGGTCAGCACCATGTTCTTGCCGTCCGCGATGACGCTGCCCCACGAGGGGTCCGGCGGCCGTACGCCGGCGCCGATGAAGGACAGCGACGCCTCGAAGACGACGGCCTCGGCGACCTGCACCGTGCAGAACACCAGGACCGGCGCGGCGCAGTTGACGGCCACGTGCCTGACGACGATGTGCGGGGTGCGGGCGCCGATGACCCGTTCGGCCGTCACATAGTCCTCGCCGTACTGGTCGAGGATGTTCGCCCGTACGACACGGGCCACCGGCGGCGTGAACAGGAACGCGATCGCGCAGATCAGCACCACGATCCCGCCGCCGAACACGGCGACCAGGACGGCGGCCAGCGCGATCCCCGGGAACGCCATCACCACGTCCAGGCAGCGCATCATCGTCTCGTCCACCGCTTTGCGGGAGGTCGCGGCGACCGCCCCGATCAGCGAGCCCACCAGCAGCGCGAGCGTGGTGGCGCCGAGCCCGATGGCGAGGGACCAGCGGGCGCCGTGGATGAGCCGGCTGAGGATGTCCCGGCCGAGGCTGTCCTGGCCCATCCAGTGCCCGGCGGAGGGATGCCCGGTGCCGTCGACGGGCGGCAGCTGTTCCAGCGGGTCGTAGGGCGCGGCCAGCGGCGCGAACACCGCCACCAGCACGACCAGCGCCAGGAAGCAGACGGCGATCTTCGACAGCAGTGGCAGCCGGCGCCAGCCGCGCAGCCGGACGCCGGGGCGGGAGAGCGCCTCGGTGAGGCTCTTGCGCGAGAACATCAGGCGGCATCCCTCAGTCGCGGGTTGACCAGCAGGTAGAGGATGTCGATGACGAGGTTGACGACCACGAAGCCGATCGCCGTGGTCAGGACGACGCCCTGGACGACGGCCGGGTCGCCGTTCTTCACGGCGTCGATCATCAGCTTGCCCATGCCGGGCAGCGAGAAGATCGTCTCGATGACGACCGCGCCGCCGAGCAGATAGCCGACGCGCAGCCCGAGCACGGTCAGCGGGTTGATGAGGGCGTTGCGCAGCACGTTCCGGCCGACCACCACCCGCGGTGGCAGCCCGCTGCCGATCGCCGTGCGGACGTAGTCCTTGTCCAGCTCCTCGACGACGGCGGTCCGCACGATCCGGGTCAGTTGCGCGGCGACCGGCAGGGACAGGGCGAGGGCGGGCAGCGTCATGGTCTTCAGCCAGCCGGTGACGGAGTCCCGCGGGTTGATGTAGCCGCCGGTCGGGAACCAGCCCAGGTCGACCGCCAGGTACTGGATCATCAGCAGCGCCAGCCAGAAGCCGGGCGCGGCGACGCCGGTCAGGGACACCACCCGGATGATCTGGTCCGGCAGCCGGTCCCGGTGGATGGCGGCGATCACCCCGCCGACCAGCGACAGCACCACCGCGATGCCGAGGCCCAGGAAGGTGAGCTGCATGGTGAGCGGCAGCGCGGTCATCACCTGGTCGACGACGTCGCCCCGGGTGAGCGCGCTGGTGCCCAGGTCGCCGTGGAGCAGGTCGCCGAGGAAGGCGACGTAGCGCACCGGCAGCGGGTCGAGCAGGCCGTGCTCCTCACGGAAGTCGTGCAGCTGCTGGGCCGTGGGGTTCGCGCCCTGGAAGAACGCGGACGCCGGGTCGACGTCCGAGAACCGCATCACCAGGAACACGAACAGCACGATGCCGAGCATCAGCGGCACGAGCAGCAGGACACGGCGGGCCAGGATCCTGACGACGGCGGCCACCGGCTAGGCCCACCTGGCCTGGAGGACGTTGATCCCGGGGTACGGCTGGGCCCTTATGCCGGCGAGGTCGCTCGGGTCCCAGGCGGTCATCAGCTCGTTGTGGACGACCGGGTAGAGCACCGCCTGCTGGGCGACGACGTCGACGTAGTCCTGGATCATCGCCTTCTTGCGGGCCGCGTCCGGCTCCCTGGTGGCCCGGTCCATGTCCTTGAAGAGCTGCCGGGCGACCGGGTCGCCGGTCCAGCGGGCGTACCGCATCCAGAGGTTCTCGGGCCCGTAGTTGTAACGCATGATCAGGTCGGCGTCGAGTCCGAACTGGTTGGGGTTCGAGGCGGCGGCCACCACCTGGTAGTCCCGCTTCTGGTCCATCTTGGTGAAGACGGCCGTGGTCTCCTGCGGCGACAGCGTCGTGCGCACCCCGATCGCGTCCCAGGACGACTTGATCGTCGGCAGGCAGTCGACGATCCAGCTGACGTTCACCGCGAGGATCTCGATCCGCAGCCCGCTGACCCCGGCCGCCTTCAGCAGCGCCCGCGCCTTGTCGGGGTCGTGGTCGTAGACGGTCTTGGCCCGCCGGTACGCGGGATTGGCCTCGTTGAGGAACGACGACGACGGCTTGCCGTGCCCCTTGAGCGCGACCTCGACCATCTGCTCGGTGTCGATGGCGTAGTGCAGCGCCTGCCGGACCCGTACGTCGTCGAACGGCTTGCGCGCGGTGTTGAACATCAGGAACAGGTTGTTCATCCCGAACCCGCCGGCCACCGTCATGCCGCCGCTCTCCAGCACGCCGATGTTGGCGTACGGGATGTTGTCCGCGATCTGCGCGCCCGCGCTGCCGCCGGAGATCTTGGCGACGCGGGGCGCGGCGTCGACGATGGTCAGCCAGTTCATCTTCTTGAAGGCCGGCCGACGCGGCCCGTTGTAGCCGGCGTACGCCTCGAAGGTGGTGTTGGACTTCGGGTGGTGCGCGGTCTGCCGGTAGGGCCCCGACCCCACGGCCAGCCCCGCGATCGCGTCGTTCCAGGCGCCCGGCCGCGAGAAGACGTGCTTCGGCATGATCTTCGCCAGGGTGAGCCGGGAGGCCCCTTCCGGGAAGGGGAACTTCAGTACCAGTTCGACGTTCCGCTCGTCGATCTTCCGTACGTCCTTCAGCCAGGGCTCGAAGAAGCCCTTGGCCAGGGTCTGGGTGTCCGGGTCGAGGATCCGGTCGAAGACGAAGACCACGTCGTCGGCGGCGACCGGCCTGCCGTCGTGGAACGTGGCGCCCGGGCGCAGGGTGAACTTCCAGGAGGTGGCGCCGAGGTCCGCGGGCACCCGGGTCGCCAGCGCCGGGTACGGCTCCCGGGAGATCGGGTCGGTGTCGAGCAGCCCCTCGTAGATGTGGTTGTTGGCGGCCATGCAGAACGCCGACGCCGTCTGCGTCGGGTCCCAGGTCCCGTCGTTCCCGTAGCCGATGACCGCCGTCAGTGTCCGGTTCGGTCCCTCGCCCCCGTCACCGGTGTCGTTCGTGGACTCGGGGCCCGCCGAACAGGCCGCCAGCGACGCCTGGACGGCGCAGGCCGCGCCGAGGGCGCCGGAGTGCTTCAGGAACGACCGGCGGTGCGGCGCCGGCACGTCGTGGGTCACGTCGCGCACGGGTCCTCCGAGGAGTGTGGGGGGAGGCGGTCGGATGAGTCCGCGTCACTCCGACGGCCGGCGACGCGTTCGGATGACGAGTCGGATGATGGGGAGATACGACGTCCTACGTCATGCGGTGTGCGCGACGATAGGAGTGGCCGTGGGGGTGGTCAAGAGACAGCACACGAATGGCGTATCAGCCACAGGTCGCACCAATGACTGTGCGAAATCAGGGGAGTTGACGCGGCGCGGCGCACGCCGCGACGGAGCCACCCGGCGCCCGTGACCGCCCGGACGGACCGTCCCCCGCGCTCGCCGTTCACCGTCATCGCGCCATCATCACCGCGCCGCGCGCCCCTGACGTGGAGGGCGCGCAGCGGGTGAGCCCAGTTCACTTCCGTGGCGGAGAGGCCCGACGGGCCCGCGGGCGCCGTTACGGCAGCGTCTGCGTGTAGTACGTGTCCTGGTCGGAGTCGTAGACCAGCCGGCCGCCCGCGTCGTACTCCTTGACGTGCGGAGACCTCGTGACCTGCTGGTTCAGCTCACCGGCGGCGACGTACCAGCCGCCGTCCAGGACCGCCTCGCGGGTCTCGTCCCCGTAGGAGACGGTCACCCGGCGCACGGACGGCTCGACCGTGCCGACGCTCGCCCAGCGGAACGGCAGCCGCCAGTCGCCCCGGTCGATGATCGACTGCATGCGGAGCTTGTGCGCGTTGATGTCGGGCATCACGACCGGGGCGTCCGGGATGGCCTGATCGCCGCTGCCGACGTTCACCCCGGAGACCGCGCCGTCCTTGATGTTGCAGATCAGCCGGGTTCGCGGGCCCTTCTCACGGATCGCGACCACGAAGTGGCCGTCGCCGGGGGCGTTGCTGTCGCCGGTGCTGCGCATGGCGAGCAGGATCCGGTAGTCGGCGGGCTCGCCGAGGTATCCACCCCCCGCGCCGCCCGTGTGGTACTCCAGACAGTCCTTCAGCCCCGCGGCTGCCGTGGCCTTGTCGACGCCGTCCAGCAACTGACCCTCCGTGGCCGGCCCCGAAGGCCGGACGGCGTCGCGGAGGGCGTGGGCGCCGGTGACGGCGGGGCCGTGACGGACGGACTCGGCGCGGCGGTGTCCGCCCTGCCCGTACCGCCCGTCGAACTCCTGCTCGGTCTTGTCGTCGTGGCTCACCTGGTGCCTCCCTGCCCACTCGGCGTGCGGCTGCGGAGGGACCCGTCCATCGCCCGCGTGAGCCCCGGATACCTGCGCAACTTCTCCAGACCCTTGGCCGCCTGGCTCTTGACCGTGCCGGGGGAACAGCCGAGCACCTCGGCGACCTCCGCCTCCGACAGGTCCTCCCAGTACCGCATCACCACCACCGCCCGCTGCCTCGGCGGCAGCCCGCCGAGCGCGCCCAGCAGCGCGCTGCGCTCGTCCGCCCGCCGCACGGCGTCGTCACATCCCGCGCGCTCGGGCGGCGACGCGGTCAGCGCCTCGGCCACCCGCCGCTTGCGGAACCGGTCGCTGTTGCAGCTGACGAGCATGACGAATTCCTGGAACTGGGCCTCTTGTTCGGCCTGCATCGAGCACCCCTCGCCCTCCAGACCACCACTTGTGCGGAATCGGTTGCCCGGACGGGGCGAAGACGTTCGAATGACTCCATGACGACGGCGGGCCGGTGGGACGAGCGGATGTCTGGCGTGCTCCGGCTGCCCTCGGGCCGCCTGGTCCGTGGCCGGGGGCTGCGGCGCCCCCTCGACCCGTCGGCGCCCGGGCCCTCGTACGGCCTCTATCTCCTCGGCAGGCCGCCGCAGGTCTTCTCCTGGGAGTCCCGCTGGATCCACTGGCCCGACTTCCGTCTCCCCGCGGACCGGGCCGACGCCCGGGCGGCCCTGACGGGGGCCTGGCAGCGGGCCGCCGACGAGCGCGTAGAGATCGCGTGCGGCGGCGGGCGCGGGCGGACGGGGACGGCGCTGGCCTGCCTGGCGGTCCTGGACGGCGTACCGCCGGAGCGGGCCGTCGCGTACGTCCGGGCGCGTTACGACCGGCGGGCGGTGGAGACGCCCTGGCAGCGGCGGTACGTGCGCGGGTTCGGCGCGCCGTGAGGTCCCGGCGCCCCATCAAGGGCGACACGGCGCGCGGCGAGCGCACCGAGGCCGTCGGCGGGCGTGGCGGGGGGTGCGGGGTGACCATGGGCGAGGAGGTGCGCGCATGGAATGGACCCTTGAGGTGATCGTCGTGCCGGTCACCGACCTGGACCGGGCCAAGGCCTTCTACCAGGACCGGTGCGGATTCCACGCCGACATCGACGCGTCGTCCTTCGAGAGCGTCGGCCGCTTCCTCCAGCTCACCCCGCCCGGCTCCCGCTGCTCCATCGTGCTGGAGTCCGGCATGCCGGACTCGCCGGGGCAGCCCCGGATGGCTCCCGGCGCCATGCAGGGCCTCCAGCTGTGTGTCACCGATATCGAGGAGGCCCGGGCCGAGCTCGCCGGACGCGGGGTCGAGGTGACCCCGGTCCTGCACGTGACCGACTCCGGCTGGGCGCCCGGCCGGGGCGAGGAGAAGTGGAACGCCTTCCTCTTCTTCCAGGACCCCGACGGCAACGGCTGGGCGATCCAGGAGGCCCCGGAACCCCTGGACCGGCGGTGACCTGGGCGCAGTACCGGGATTCCGCCGAGTGTAGAGGCAGTGCGTGGCCGGGGGGTCGCAAAGAGTGAAACCCGAAGGGGTCGGGGAACCACACGGTGATGCAATTGCACACCGCACTGGAAAAGGCCGGAAGCCGATGAAGTCGAAGAAGCCGCCGCAGCCGCCGATCGGCTCGTACGTCGTGGACACCCGCAGCGGGAAGGTGGGGATCGTCATGGGGCACGAGGGGCCGTACGTGCAGCTGAGAGCCGTGGGCGGCGGGAAGGAGTGGGACTGCGATCCGGACGCCCTGCGCACCGCGACCGCGGCGGAGCGGCTCAGCGCGGCGACGGCCTACGCGAACGCCCGCAGCCGGGGCGAGGTCCCTTGAAGGAGGCCCCGCCGGCCTAGGAGACAATGTCGGCATGAGCCTGTTCCGCGACGACGGCATCGTGCTGCGCACCCAGAAGCTGGGTGAGGCCGACCGGATCATCACGTTGCTCACGCGGGGGCACGGGCGGGTGCGGGCCGTGGCGCGGGGCGTGCGGCGGACGAAGTCGAAGTTCGGGGCCCGGCTGGAGCCCTTCTCACACGTCGACGTGCAGTTCTTCGCGCGGGGCAGCGAGCTGATCGGGCGCGGGCTGCCGCTGTGCACGCAGAGCGAGACCATCGCTCCGTACGGCGGCGGCATCGTGACCGACTACGCGCGGTACACCGCCGGCACGGCGATGCTGGAGACGGCGGAGCGGTTCACGGACCACGAGGGCGAGCCGGCCGTGCAGCAGTACCTGCTGCTGGTCGGCGCCCTGCGCACCCTCGCCCGCGGCGAGCACGCCCCGCACCTCGTCCTGGACGCCTTCCTGCTCCGCTCCCTCGCCGTCAACGGCTACGCCCCCAGCTTCGGCGACTGCGCCAGGTGCGGAATGCCCGGACCCAACCGGTTCTTCTCGGTGGCGTCCGGCGGCTCGGTCTGCGCCGACTGCCGGGTCGCCGGGAGCGTCGTACCCTCACCGCAGACCCTGGAACTCCTCGGCGCACTGCTTACGGGAGACTGGGAGACCGCGGACGCGTGCGAGCCGCGGCATGTGCGGGAGGGCAGCGGGCTGGTGTCCGCGTATCTGCACTGGCATCTGGAGCGCGGGCTGCGCTCCCTTCGGTACGTGGAAAAGTAAGAGCTGAGGGAGACGAGAAGCACATGGCCGTACGCGGGTTCCTGGGGCGCCAGCGGCGCGAGTACCTGACGCCCGAGCCGCATCCGTCCGGTGCCCGCGCGCCGAGGCTGCCCGGCGAACTGATCCCCCGCCACGTGGCGATCGTCATGGACGGCAACGGCCGCTGGGCCAAGGAGCGCGGGCTGCCCCGCACCGAGGGGCACAAGGTCGGCGCCGAGCGGGTGCTGGACGTGCTCCAGGGCGGGATCGAGATGGGCGTCGGCGCGATCTCGCTGTACGCCTTCTCCACCGAGAACTGGAAGCGCTCGCCGGACGAGGTGCGCTTCCTGATGAACTTCAACCGCGACTTCATCCGCAAGACCCGCGACCAGCTCGACGGGCTCGGCGTCCGGGTGCGCTGGGTGGGGCGGATGCCCAAGCTGTGGAAGTCGGTCGCCAAGGAGCTCCAGATCGCCCAGGAGCAGACGAAGGACAACGACCGCCTGACGCTGTACTTCTGCATGAACTACGGCGGCCGGGCCGAGATCGCCGACGCGGCACAGGCGATCGCGGAGGACGTGAAGGCCGGGCGCCTGGACCCGTCCAAGGTCAATGAGAAGACCTTCGCGAAGTACCTCTACTACCCGGACATGCCCGACGTCGATCTGTTCCTGCGCCCCAGCGGCGAGCAGCGCACCTCCAACTACCTGCTCTGGCAGAGCGCCTACGCGGAGATGGTCTTCCAGGACGTCCTGTGGCCGGACTTCGACCGCCGCGACCTGTGGCGGGCCTGCGTGGAGTTCGCGTCCCGGGACCGCCGCTTCGGCGGCGCGATCCCGAACGAGGAGCTGCTGGCGATGGAGGGCAACCAGCCGTAGGGCGACTGTGGACGGGGCCGGGGCGCCGAGCGCCCCGGTCTCAGTTCCGCCCGGCCGTCGCGCAGGTCGCGCAGTCCGCGCAGGTGCCGAAGATCTCCACCGTGTGGGCCACGTTGACGAAGCCGTGCTCTGCGGCGATGGCCTCCGCCCAGGTCTCCACCGCGGGGCCCTCGACCTCGACGGCCTTTCCGCAGCCGCGGCAGACGAGGTGGTGGTGGTGTTCGTCGCTGGAGCAACGGCGGTAGACGGACTCGCCGTCGGAGGTGCGCAGGACGTCGACCTCGCCGGCGTCGGCGAGGGACTGCAGGGTGCGGTAGACCGTGGTGAGCCCGACGGAGTCGCCCTTGTGCTTGAGCATGTCGTGAAGCTCCTGAGCGCTGCGGAACTCCTCGACCTCTTCCAGGGCAGCCGCCACAGCGGCGCGCTGCCGGGTGGCGCGGCCCTTCACGGGCGGTCCAGCGGTGGTCACCGGTTGCCTCCTTGCCTCTGCGTCTGCCGGGCCATTGTGCCAGCCCGGACCCCGCGCGGTCAGACGCCGACCTCGTCCCCGGACCCACGGGTGGCCGGAATCGCACACTCCGCCGGATCCCCGGCCGGCTGCGCCGCGGTCAGTGCCCGCGCGCGCCGCCGGGCCAGCGGAGCCGCCAGCACGGTCAGCACGACGAACGCGCCGATCGTCAGCAGCACGATGGTCGCACCGGGCGGAACGTCCTGGTAGTACGAGGTGACCGTGCCCCCGAGAGTGACGGTCACACCCAGGGCGACCGCGATCGCGAAGGTCGCCGCGAAACTGCGGGTGAGCTGCTGGGCGGCGGCCACCGGGACCACCATCAGCGCCGACACCAGCAGCAGGCCGACCACCCGCATCGCCACGGTGACCGTCACCGCCGCGGTGATCGCCGTCAGCAGGTTCAGGGCCCGCACCGGCAGCCCCGTCACCCGCGCGAACTCCTCGTCCTGGCTGACCGCGAAGAGCTGCCTGCGCAGCCCGATCGTGACCAGGACGACGAAGGCCGCGAGGAGACAGATCGCGGTGACGTCCGACTCGCTGACCGTCGACAGCGACCCGAAGAGGTAGGAGGTGAGGTTCGCGTTGGAGCCGCTCGGCGCGAGGTTGATGAACATCACGCCGCCGGCCATACCGCCGTAGAAGAGCATGGCGAGGGCGATGTCGCCGCGGGTGCGGCCGTACCAGCGGATCAGCTCCATGAGCACCGCGCCGAGCACGGAGACCAGCGTGGCCATCCACACGGGCGACCAGGAGAGCAGGAAGCCCAGGCCGACGCCGGTCATGGCGACATGGCCGATGCCGTCGCCCATCAGGGCCTGGCGGCGCTGCACGAGGTAGATGCCGATCGCGGGGGCCGTGACGCCGACCAGGACCGCGGCGAGCAGGGCCCGCTGCATGAAGGCGTAGTCGAGGAAATCCATCAGCTCAGCAGTCCTGTGCGGATCGGTCCGGCGTCGTGCGCCGCGTGCGGGTGGACGTGGTCGTGGCCGGGCAGCGCGTGCTGGCCGACGGCCTTCGGGGGCGGGCCGTCGTGGGTCACACAGCCGTCGCGCAGGACGACCGCACGGTCGATCAGCGGCTCCAGCGGGCCCAGCTCGTGCAGGACGAGCAGGACCGTCGCGCCGGCGGCGACCTGCTCCCGCAGGGTCCGCGCGAGCACCTCCTGGCTGGCCAGGTCGACGCCCGCCATCGGCTCGTCCATGATCAGCAGCTCGGGTTCGGAGGCGAGGGCGCGGGCGATCAGCACGCGCTGATGCTGGCCCCCGGAGAGGGCGCCCACGGAGTCCTTGGCCCGGTCGGCCATGCCGACCAGCTCCAGGGCCCGGCGCACGGCCTCGTGGTCCGCCCTGCGCAGCAGGCCGAAGCGGGCCCTGGACAGCCGGCCGGAGGAGACGACCTCCGTCACCGTGGCGGGCACACCGCCCGCGGCCGTGGTGCGCTGTGGCACGTACCCCACCCGGGCCCAGTCGCGGAAGCGGTGCCGCGGCGTCCCGAACAGCTCGATCGTGCCGGCGCCGACGGGCACCTGCCCGATGACGCTGCGCACCGCGGTCGACTTGCCCGAGCCGTTCGCGCCCAGCAGCGCGACGACCTCACCGCGGCCGACGGTCAGGTCGATGCCGCGCAGCACGGGCCGCGAGCCCAGTTCGGCGCGGACGCCGCGCATGGATATGACGGACTCGCTCACAATGCGGCCTCCGTAACGGTCACTTGGCGCCGAGGGCGGTCTTCAGCGCGGCGAGGTTGGACTCCATGACCTGGAAGTAGTCGTCGCCCTTGGACTTGTCGGTGATGCCCTCGAGGGGGTCGAGCACGTCCGTCCTCAGGCCGGCGTCCTTGCCGAGGGTCCTGGCGGTCCGGTCGCTCACCAGTGTCTCGTAGAACACGGTGGTCACGCCGTCGGCCTTGGCCTCCGACTGGAGTTCCTTGATCCGGGCCGGGCTCGGCTCGGACTCCGGGCTGATGCCGGAGATCGCCTCCTGGGTCAGGCCGTAGCGCTCGGCGAGGTAGCCGAAGGCGGCGTGGTTGGTGAAGAAGACCTTGCTCCTGGTGTCCTTCAGGCCTTCCGTGAACTTGCTGTCGAGGCCGTTCAGCTTGCCGACCAGCGCCTCCGTGCCGGCCTTGTAGTCGGCCGCGTGGTCCGGGTCGGCCTTCTCGAAGGCGGCGCCGACGCCCTTGGCGATCTCGGCGTACTTCACCGGGTCGAGCCAGACGTGCGGGTCGAGGGGGTGCTCACCCTCCTCGGCGTGCTCCTCGCCCTCGTGTCCGTCGTCGCCCGCGTGGTCGTGCTCGACGTCGCCGTGGTCCTCCAGCGTGGTGAGGGAGGCGGCGTCGATCTTCGGCTGCACGTCGGCCTGGCCGACGGCCTCGTCGACGGAGGGCTGGAGGTTCTTGAGGTAGAGGACGGCGTCCGCCTCCTGGAGCTGCGCGGTCTGCTTGGCGCTGATCTCCAGGTCGTGCGGCTCCTGACCCGGCTCGGTCAGGGTGGTGACGTTCACATGTTCGCCGCCGATCTGCTCGGCGAGGAACTGCATCGGGTAGAACGAGGCGACGACGTCGAACTCGTCCGTGCTGCCGGCGGCCGTGTCGTCGCCGGAGCAGGCGGAGACGGCTGTGAGGCTGAGGGCGGCCAGCGCTGCCGTGGGTATCAGGCGTCGTCGTATGTTCATGAGAGTCATTTTCAACAAAACTGGAAACCGTTGTCAACAAGCTGCGGATTCGGTTTCGGGGGGAGCCCCGATTTGGTTCAGGGGGAGTGCGCGCCGGTAACCTGAATCATTCGCTGGAAGCATCTCGCTTCGTCGCCCGTCGTCGTAATGAAGAGAGCACCGTGGCCGCCGACAAGATCGACACCATCGTCAGCCTGAGCAAGCGCCGTGGCTTCGTTTTCCCCTGCAGTGAGATCTACGGCGGCCAGAAGGCCGCCTGGGACTACGGACCGCTGGGTGTCGAGCTCAAGGAGAACCTCAAGCGTCAGTGGTGGCGCTACATGGTGACGTCGCGCGAGGACGTCGTGGGTATCGACTCGTCCGTCATCCTGGCCCCCGAGGTCTGGGTCGCCTCCGGCCATGTCGCCACCTTCACCGACCCGCTCACCGAGTGCACCTCCTGCCACAAGCGGTTCCGCGCGGACCACCTGGAGGAGGCGTACGAGGAGAAGAAGGGCCGCGTACCCGAGAACGGCCTCGCCGACATCAACTGCCCGAACTGCGGCACCAAGGGCCAGTTCACCGAGCCCAAGCAGTTCTCGGGCCTGCTGTCGACGCACCTCGGCCCGACCCAGGACAGCGGCTCCGTCGCCTACCTGCGCCCCGAGACCGCGCAGGGCATCTTCACCAACTTCGCCCAGGTGCAGACCACCTCGCGCCGCAAGCCGCCGTTCGGCATCGCGCAGATGGGCAAGTCCTTCCGCAACGAGATCACGCCCGGCAACTTCATCTTCCGCACCCGCGAGTTCGAGCAGATGGAGATGGAGTTCTTCGTCAAGCCGGGCGAGGACGAGACGTGGCAGGAGTACTGGATGGAGCAGCGCTGGAACTGGTACACCGGCCTGGGCCTGCGCGAGGAGAACATGCGGTGGTACGAGCACCCCAAGGAGAAGCTCTCCCACTACTCCAAGCGCACCGCTGACATCGAGTACCGCTTCCAGTTCGGCGGCAGCGAGTGGGGCGAGCTGGAGGGTGTCGCCAACCGCACCGACTACGACCTCGGCGCCCACTCCAAGGCCTCCGGCCAGGACCTCTCCTACTACGACCAGGAGGCCCAGGAGCGCTGGACGCCGTACGTCATCGAACCCGCGGCCGGTGTCGGCCGGGCGATGCTCGCCTTCCTGCTCGACGCCTACGTCGAGGACGAGGCGCCCAACGCCAAGGGCAAGATGGAGAAGCGCACCGTGCTGCGCCTCGACCACCGCCTCGCCCCGGTGAAGGTGGCCGTGCTCCCGCTGTCGCGCAACCCCGAGCTGTCGCCGAAGGCCAAGGGCCTCGCCCAGGCGCTGCGCCAGAACTGGAACATCGAGTTCGACGACGCCGGCGCCATCGGCCGCCGCTACCGCCGCCAGGACGAGATCGGCACGCCGTACTGCGTGACGGTCGACTTCGACACCCTGGACGACAACGCGGTGACCGTGCGCGAGCGCGACACCATGAAGCAGGAGCGGATCTCCCTCGACCAGATCGAGGGTTACCTGGCCACGCGTCTGATCGGCAGCTAGCCCGTAGGCACCGCGCCGGGACGCCGGACGGACCGACTCGCTCGGTCCGTCCGGCGTTCGTCATTGGTCCCCGGTACAGGTGCCCGAGTGGTCCTGTGACGGGGGCCACCGCGTCGGCAGGGTGGGTCCATGAGCATCGCGTTCCTGCTGACCACCCTCGTTGTCGTCGTCACCCCCGGCAACCGTCCCGCACGTGCTGGCCACCGTCACCGGCGTCGCCTGTCTCCTCCACATGGCCTGGGCGACGGTGCGGGAGAAGGGCGCGATCGACGTCGGCCAGGAGGGCGCGGCGTCGGTCACCCCGGGGCGGGTGATCGTCCGGGCCGTGCTGATCAACCTGCTCAACCCGAAGGTGACGATCTTCTTTTTCGCGTTCCTGCCTCAGTTCGTGAGCCCTGCCGAGCCGCACGCGGTGCCCGGATGCTGGCGCTGGGCGGCGTGTTCATGCTGGTGACCTTCGTGCTGTTCGCCGCCTTCGGGCTAGTCCTGCTGGGGGTGACTCAACGTCCTTGCAGCGACCTGACGTTGTCGCCGAAGGTCCAGTTCTTCGAGCCGTCCCAGTTGACCGACCAGGTCATCAACCCCTTGAGACCGCCGCCGTAGTGCCGCCAGGCCTGGGCGACCAGGGCCGGTGACATGTGGCCGCCGCCCGCGCCGGGCTGTGCGGGCAGGCCGGGCACCTGCTTGTCGTAGGGCACCCGGATGGTCGTTCCCCTGGATCACGAGCCACCTTCACGCCCGTGTCCATGCCGTCCTCCCACAGCGCGGTGCCGTCGGAGCGGATGACCGGGAAGGCCGCGTTGATCACGTTGTAGCCGTGCGCGCCGATCCGGGAGTCGGTGATCGGAGTCCAGCCGAAGGGCGGGTGGACGCCGTTGGCGGCGCCGTCCCAGTTCTCCCAGTAACCCTGGAGGACCTTGCCGCCGGGCTTCGACTTCACGGCGCAGGTGTCGGCTGCGGCGGCGGGCGCCGCGACCGGGAGCTGGATGAGACAGGCGGTCGCCAGTGCGGCGGCCAGCAGGCGCAGGGCGCGGCGGACATGCGAGGCCTCCCGGTGGGGGTCGGGGGTGACAGCTGACAGATGTTGAAATCTGTCAGCTGTCATGTCAAGGTGGAGCCATGACGATGCACACCCGCACTCTCGGAACCACCGGCCCCCGCGTCTCCGCCCTCGGCCTCGGCTGCATGGGCATGTCCGCGCTCTACGGCGACGCGGACCGGGCCGAGTCCATCGCGACCATCCACGCCGCCCTGGAAGCCGGCGTCACGCTGCTGGACACCGGCGACTTCTACGGCATGGGTCACAACGAGATGCTGATCGGCGAGGCCCTGCGCGCCGCCCCCGCGGCCCGGCGGGACCAGGCGCAGATCAGCGTGAAGTTCGGAGCCCTGCGCGGCCCGGCCGGTGACTGGATGGGCTACGACGCCCGCCCGGCCGCCGTGAAGAACTTCGCCGCCTACTCCCTCCAGCGCCTCGGCGTCGACCACATCGACGTCTACCGGCTCTCCCGGCTCGACCCGGGCGTGCCCGTCGAGGAGACGGTCGGCGCCATCGCCGAACTGGTCGAGAAGGGATACGTCCGGCACATCGGCCTCAGCGAGGTCGGCGCCGGCACCCTCCGCCGGGCCGCCGCCACCGCCCCGATCTCCGACCTGCAGATCGAGTACTCGCTGATCTCCCGCGGCATCGAGGCCGAGATCCTGCCGACCGCCCGTGAGCTCGGCATCGCCGTCACCGCGTACGGCGTGCTCTCCCGCGGGCTGATCTCCGGGCACTTCACCGCCGACCGGCAGCTCGCGGCGGGCGACTTCCGGGCCATGTCGCCCCGCTTCCAGGGCGAGAACCTCCAGCACAACCTGAACCTGGTGGAAGCGCTGCGCAAGATCGCCGAGCAGAAGGGCGTCAGCGTCGCGCAGATCGCCATCGCCTGGGTGCTCTCGCGTGGCGAGGACATCGTGCCGCTGGTCGGCGCCCGCCGCCGGGACCGGCTGGCCGAGTCGCTGGGCGCGCTGGACGTGCGGTTGGACGAGGCCGACCTGCGCGCGATCGAGGAGGCCGTCCCGGCGGACGCCGCCGCCGGGGAGCGCTACTCCGCGCAGCAGATGGCGCACCTCGACAGCGAACGCTGATCCGGGCTCACGGTACGGTCACCTCATGCCCCCGACCAGCGAAGCCCTGACCGCCGAGCGCATCCTCGAGACGACCGAGGAGGTGCTGCGCCGGCACGGTCCGGCCAAGGCCACCGTGGTCGACGTGGCCCGTGCGCTCGGCGTCAGCCACGGCAGCGTCTACCGGCACTTCCGCACCAAGGCGGCGCTGCGGGAGGCGGTCACCAAGCGGTGGCTGGACCGTACGTCCGAGGTGCTGGCCGGGATCGTCGCCGAGGACCGGGACCCGGAGGGGCGGTTGCGGGACTGGCTGCGGGGGCTGTTCGACGCCAAGCGCCGCAAGGCGGGCGACGACCCGGAGCTGTTCGCGACGTACATGGTGCTGACCGGCGAGAGCGGCGAGGCGGTCCGGGAGCACATCGAGGAGCTCACCGCCCAGTTGGCCCGCATAGTCGAGGCGGGGGTGGCGGAGGGAGCCTTCACCGCCGCCGACCCGGAGGTCACCGCGAGCGCGGTCTTCCAGGCCACCGGGCGTTTCCACGACCCCTGCCACGCCCCCGAGTGGGCGCGGCCGGGCGTGGAGGCGGACTTCGCGGCGGTGGTGGAGCTGGTGGTGCGGGGGCTGCGGGCCTGACCCCGGTGGGTCAGGCCCCGGGGTCCACCGTGGCCTGATGCGCCTCCGCGAGGTGCTCCTGTGCTTTCAGCCAGGGCAGGAACTGCGCGCCCCGGCGCCAGCCGCACGTGTCGCATCTGATCGTGCGCTGCACCCCGGTGCGCTCGACGTGGACCACGTGCTCACGTCCGTGCTGATCCCACCGGCTGACCTTGCTCGTGTCGATCTGCGACATGACACCTCCAGCGTCCGGTCCGGCGACCTGTTCGTCCGGCTGTCTCTTCGCGCAGCAAGGAGTGTGCAGCAGGATCGACATCAACGGGGATCTCTTCACACCGAGTTGGCCAAGCTGTGCCCTCCGGTGCGGCGAGGGGGGCCGGCCCTAGGCCCGCTCCGCGACCCCCACCACCTGTCGCACCTCACCCGGCTCCAGCCGCTCGGCGGTCCGCTCGGCCGTCCCGCGGGCCCACCGCCCGCTGGTCAGCACCCCGACCACCAGCACGGCCGCACCGCACAGCACGAGCACCCACCACCCCGGCCGGGCGGCCGTGACGAACGCCTCCCGGTACGACGACGCCCCGATCCCCGCCGCCAGCACCGCACCCACCACCGCGACACCCAGCGTCTGACCGAGCTGGCGGCTGGTGGAGGCGACGGCGGCGGCCACGCCGGCCTGGGCCCGCGGCATCCCCGACACCGCCGTGTTCGTGATCGGCGCGTTCACGAAGCCGAAGCCCACCCCGAACAGCACGTACCCGACGAACAACGTGACGTCGGACGTCTCGCCCTCGAACCCCGCGAACAGCACCGCGCTCGCCGTCATCGCCAGCCCCGCGATCAGCAGCGGCACCCGCGGCCCCCGGCTCCCCACCAGCCGCCCGGCCAGCGGGGCGCAGAGAAACGTCGGCACGGCCATCGGCAGCATCCAGAGCCCGGCGTGCAGCGCGTCCAGCCCTCGGACGTTCTGGAGGTACAGCGTCGACAGGAACAGGAAGCCGCCCAACGCCGCGAACGCGCTGACCGCTATCACCGTCGCCCCGCTGAAGGGCGCCGAGCGGAAGAACCGCAGGTCGATCAGCGGCTCGGCACGCCGTGGTTCGTAGGCGAGCAGCCCGAGCAGCGCGGCGACCGCCACCGCCGCGAACGGCAGCACCGTCGCGAGCCCGGCGCTCGGCGCCTCGATGATCGCGTAGGTCAGCGCCCCGAACAGCGCGATCACCAGCAGCTGGCCCACCGGATCGGGCCGCCGGGCCTTCGGGGCGCGGGACTCGGGGACGTACCGCAGTGTCAGCAGCAGGGCGGCGGCGCCCACCGGCAGGTTGACCCAGAAGATCGCCCGCCAGCTCACCGCCTCCACCAGCAGGCCGCCGACGAGCGGGCCCATGGCCATCGATATGCCGACCACCGCGCCCCACACGCCGATCGCACGGGCGCGCTCGCGCGGGTCGGTGAAGGTGTTGGTGATGATCGACATGGCGACGGGGTTCAGCATCGAGCCGCCGACCGCCTGCACCATGCGGAAGATCACCAGCGTGTCCAGGTCGGGTGCCACCGAGCAGAGCGCCGAGCCGATGGTGAAGACGATCAGGCCCGCCATGAAGACCCGCTTGCGGCCGATGCGGTCGGCCGTGGAGCCGGCGAGCATCAGCAGGGAAGCGAGGACGAGGGTGTAGGCGTCGATCGTCCACTGGAGCCCCGACGTCCCGGCGTGCAGGTCGTCCTGCATCGAGGGCAGGGCCACGTTCAGGGCGGTGTTGTCCAGGCTCACGATCAGCAGGCTCATGCAGCAGATGGCGAGAACCAGCAGACGTCGGCGTGGGCTGAGCTCGGGCATGGACTCCATCGTACGCCGATTTCGATAGTGCGGTTAACTAACGAACTTTGCGAACTGATTGCACGGCACAATGGGGGAATGCCCACGCCCCTGCAGATCGGCCCGCACACCGTCCAGCCGCCCGTCGTCCTGGCCCCCATGGCCGGGATCACCAACGCGCCCTTCCGCACCCTGTGCAGGGAGTTCAGCGGTGGCAAGGGCCTGTTCGTGAGCGAGATGATCACGACCCGGGCGCTGGTCGAGCGCAACGAGAAGACCATGCAGCTGGTCCACTTCGACGAGAGCGAGCGGCCCCGGTCGATCCAGCTGTACGGCGTGGACCCGGCGACCGTCGGCAAGGCCGTCCGCATGATCGCGGACGAGGGCCTGGCCGACCACATCGACCTGAACTTCGGCTGCCCGGTGCCGAAGGTGACCCGCAAGGGCGGCGGCTCCGCGCTCCCGTACAAGCGGAACCTGCTGCGCGCCATCCTGCGTGAGGCGGTCACCGGCGCGGGTGAGCTGCCGGTCACGATCAAGATGCGCAAGGGCATCGACGACGACCACATCACCTACCTCGACGCCGGCCGGATCGCCGTCGAGGAGGGAGTGAGCGCCATCGCCCTGCACGGCCGCACCGCCGCGGAGCACTACGGCGGCACCGCCGACTGGGACGCCATCGCCCGGCTGAAGGAGCATGTGCCGGAGATCCCCGTGCTCGGCAACGGCGACATCTGGTCGGCCGGGGACGCGGTGCGGATGGTGCGGGCGACCGGCTGCGACGGTGTCGTGGTCGGGCGCGGCTGCCTGGGGCGGCCGTGGCTGTTCGCCGATCTGGTGGCCGCCTTCGAGGGGCGCGACCAGGACCTCGTGCGTCCCGCCCTGCGCGAGGTCGCCGACACCATGGTCCGGCACGCGACCCTGCTCGGTGAGTGGATCGGTGACGAGTCGCGCGGCGTCATCGACTTCCGCAAGCACGTGGCCTGGTATCTCAAGGGCTTCGCGGTCGGCTCGGAGATGCGCAAGCGCCTCGCGATCACGTCCTCGCTCGAGGAGCTGCGTGCCGGGCTGGACGAGCTGGACCTCGACCAGCCCTGGCCGGCCGGCGCCGACGGGCCCCGCGGTCGTTCGTCCGGCAACAACCGCGTCGTGCTGCCGGACGGCTGGCTGAAGGACCCCTACGACTGCGCGGGCATCGGCGAGGACGCCGAGCTGGACACCTCCGGCGGCTGATCAGCCGGTCCGGCTCCGGTCAGCCGTCCCACGTCCGGTCAGTCGGTCTTCCTCGACGGCGTCGAGCCGTACGCCGTCAGGAAGCGGTCCCGGAAGTCGCTCATCTTCCAGACCGGGGCGTCCTGCGCGGGGCGCAGCCCGTCCGTCCAGCCCCAGCCCGCGATCCTGTCCAGCACCTCCGGGTCCTTGGCGACGATCGACACCGGCACGTCCCGGCTGGCGCGGTGGCCGCTGACCCGGGCGATGGGCTGGTGGTCGCCGAGGAAGACCAGGACGGTGTCCTTCGTGCCGTACCGCTCCAGCCACTGGGTGAGGCTGGTGACGGAGTACTGGACGGACTTGCCGTACTCCTCCTTGGAGCGGTCGCCATCGGCGATGATGTCCGACGGCTTCGTGCCGGCCTGCTGGATCGGGCCGAAGAGCGAGCCGTCGCCGAGGTCCTCCCAGTCGACCATCCTCGGCAGCGGCGACCAGGGCTGGTGACTGGACGTCAGGATGATCTCCGCCATCAGCGGCTTGTCGCGCTTCTTGCCGTGCTGCAGCCGCTGGAACGCCTCCAGCGCGTACTGGTCCGGCATGGTCGACCAGCTGAACTTCGGCCCCTTGTAGCCGAGTTCGTAGGCGTCGTAGACGTTGTCCAGCCCGTAGAACCTCGCCTCCGGCCAGCCCTTCTGCACACCCGGCATGACGCCGACCGTCTGCCAGTCGCCGGTCTTCTGGAACGCCTTGGTCAGGGTGAGGTGGTCACCGGAAGTGACGGTCCGGTAGCGCTGCTGGCTGTCGATCCACAGGCCGGACAGGAACGTGGAGTGGCCGAGCCAGCTGCTGCCGCCGTAGGTCGCCGACGTCAGCCATCCGCTCTTGGAGGCGAAGCCGGCCTCGGTGAGCGACTCGGTCCCGGAGTCCAGGGTCCGGCGGACGCCGGGGGCGATGCGGGGGTCCTCGAGGGCGCTGCGGCCGTAGCTCTCGATGAACGCGAAGATGACGTCCTTGCCCCGCAGATCCGGCACGAGCTGCTCGCCGGGTGTCGCGCCGAAGATGTCGCTGCGCGCCTCCCGCTCGAACGCCGCCTCGTCCCGCAGCGTCGCCTGCACCCGCCGCGCCTGGACCTGCGCCAGCACCGAGGCGTGGTCGGTCGCGAGCGGCAGCGAGCCGACCTGGAGGCCCAGCGCGGACGCCAGCGTCCAGACGACGGCGGCGGCGAGCGTGGCGCGGACGGCGACCGTGCGGTGCCGGGCGAGCACGTTGCTCAGCCGGACCGTGGCCAGCGTCATCACCGCGAACACCAGGACGACGAGGAGGAGCGCGCCGACGGCGAGCGCCGTGGCGCCCGCGCCACCCATCGCGTCCTCCATGTACGCCTGGGCGTCGTCGAGCAGGCCCCAGTCGAGGACCAGGTTGAAGCCCCGGCCGAGGTACTCGTAGAAGCCCATGTCGAGCACGTTCAGCGCGGTCAGAGTGGCGAGGCCGAGCCCGGCCAGGACGGCCGTCACCAGCCGGGGGCGGCGCGGCAGCACGAGCAGGACGGCGGCGCCGATGATCGCCTCGACCGGGAGGCGGAGGAACTTGGCCGGGGTGACGGTGTGCAGGGTGTTGGGCAGCAGCAGCGCGCACAGCACCAGGACCGCGGAGATCGCGGTGGCCACGTGGCGGACGACGCGGACCGCGGTGGGGTGGGCGGCGCGCCATCGTGCGAGGCGGCCGGTGGGGGCGTCGTGTTCCGGGGTGTCCGCGGCGGCGTCCGGTGCGGTGTCCGGTGCGTCATCGGTCGTTCGCGGTTGACGCGTGAAGACAGCCACCCGAGGGTCCCTCCGTACGAAAGCGCCGAAAAGCGGCGGACCCGGCGTGGGGGAACGGGTCCGCCACCCTCACGTACGGCCCGCCGCCCCGTCGCGTTCAGCGCACACAGGAAATATCACCGGCGCCGGGACGTCACGCGCCCCCGACCGCGGTCAGCAGGGCCAGCGGTGCCGCCGCAGCCCGTGCCTCGCGCACACACGCGTGCGGGTACGGCACCGGCTCGGCGTGCGTGTCCCGGCCGTACCCGGCGACCACCTCGGGCAGCCGGTGCCCGGTCGCGGTCGCCGCGTCGACCAGCGCGTGGGCGACCGTGCGGGCCTCGTCGTGCAGTCCGTAGCGGGCCAGGCCCAGGGCGATCAGCGCGTTGTCGTGCGGCCAGACGGAGCCGCGGTGGTACGACAGCGGGTGGTACGCCGGTTGCCCGGCCGCCAGCGTGCGCACCCCCCAGCCGGAGAAGAAGTCCGGCTCCAGCAGGCGCCGGCCGACGGCCTCGCCGTACTCCTTGTCGAGCAGCCCGGACCAGAGCAGATGCCCGGCGTCCGAGGCCAGCGCGTCCAGCCGGCGGCCCTCTCCGTCCAGGGCGAGGGCGGGGAAGGAGCGGTCCGGCATCCAGAAGTCCCGCTGGAAACGGTCCCGCAGATCAGCGGCCGCCTGCTCCAGCAGCGCCGCGTACGTCCGGTCCTCCCACACCGTGCGGGCCAGCCAGGCCGTGCGGCGCAGCGCGTCGTACGCGTAGCCCTGTGCGCCCGCCGCGGCGCGAGGACTCCGCCCCGGCGGCGGGACCGTATGCGACCGCGCGCCGTGCCGGCCGGTCGGTGAGGTGCGCGGTGCGATCCACTCGGGGCTCCCCGGAAGACGTCCGGCCGGCCGGTTCGGCCCCGGCTACCGTAGAGTTACGCCTATTTAACACGCAAAACTCACTATGTAATGCAGGGTTGGGAAACACAAGGGGGTGCGCATGTCCGGACGCAACACGACTCAGGCCAGCGCCGGCGAACTGCTCGGGCTCGTGCGCAGCGGCCGCGCCACCACGCGGGGGGCGCTCCAGCAGGCCACCGGCCTGTCCCGGGCCACCGTCGGCCAGCGCCTCGACCGCCTCTTCCGCGCGGGCTGGCTGCGCGAGGGCGCCGGCGGCCCGGTGGACTCCCCGCTCGGCGGCCGCCCCGCCATCACCCTGGAGTTCGACGACGATCACGCGGTCGTCCTCGCCGCCGACCTCGACACCCGCCACGCCCGCGCGGCCGTGCTCTCCCTGACCGGCGAGATCCTCGCCGAGCACGCCGGCACGCTGGTCGTCGAGGACGGCCCGGAGTCGGTCCTCGGCGAACTCGGCCGGTGGTTCGCGGAGTTGCTGCGGCAGGCCGGCCGCGGCGCCGACGGCGTGTGCGGCATCGGCCTCGCGGTCCCGGGCCCCGTCGACACCGACACCGGCCGGGTGGTCCAGCCCCCGATCATGCCGGGCTGGGACGGCTACGACATACGCAGCCGTCTGGCCGGGGCGTTCACCGAGCACACCGGCGCCGGTCCCGTTCCGGTCCTGGTCGACAACGACGCCAACCTGATGGCCTACGGCGAACAGCGCACCGGTCACCCCGGCTGCTCGGCGTTCGTCCTCGTGAAGGTCTCCACCGGCATCGGCGCGGGCGTCGTCGTCGACGGCTCGGTCTACCGGGGCGTCGACGGCGGTGCCGGGGACATCGGCCACATCCGGGTGCCGGAGGGCGCGGACGCCCTGTGCAGGTGCGGTTCCTACGGCTGTCTGGCCGCCGTCGCGAGCGGAGGCGCCGTCGCCCGGCGGCTGGCCGAGGCCGGTGTGCCCGCGGCGTCCGGGTCGGACGTGCGGGAGCTGCTGGCGGCGGGGCACCCGGAGGCAGTGGGCCTGGCGCGGGAGGCCGGGCGCCGGGTCGGGGACGTGCTGGCGACCGTCGTGACGCTGCTGAACCCGGGGGTGCTGATGGTGGCCGGGGATCTGGCCGGAATCCCCTTCCTGACCGGAGTACGGGAGCTGCTCTACGAGCGGGCGCTGCCGCGCTCAACGGCCCGGCTGGACATCCTGACCTCGCGGCTCGGGGAGCGGGCAGGGCTGGTGGGGGCGGGTGCGCTGGTCGTGGAGCACCTCTACGCCCCGGAGCGGGTGGAGGAGCGACTGCGGGCACTGGGCGTGTGACAGGCGCGTTTCCGTCTCCCCACCGCGTCCGCATGGTGAAATCCCGTCTCCTGTGGCAGCGTGATTCTCGCCACCTCTGATAAGGCTGACGCTCAGATGAGCGGATCTTGAGCGGCTGCACTTCCTCAAGGGGTGGCACTGAGTGCCACCCCTTGATCGTTCATCGATCGAAATCAGACGTGGTGATGGCTGCTCAGATGAGCGATATTCCCGGTCTACGGGAACTGTTGCGTTCAAGAAGTGAAAACATGGCGCCGCCACCGCATACCAAGCCTTGACTTTCGATCCGGTGGCGGACGAGTGGTTACAGGCGCATGACGCACAAGTAGACGTACCCAGGCGCCTTCGATCTGGGTATGTTCCTCGCCGTCAGGGCAGCCACCGCGTCCTCGAGGAGTCGAGACCGTGTCGGAAAACAAAGATCCCCAGGTAGCCGAATCCGGCAACAGCGTTGAGGGTGTGAAGTTCGTTTACGACTTCACCGAGGGCAACAAGGACCTCAAGGACCTCCTCGGCGGCAAGGGCGCGAACCTCGCCGAGATGACCAACCTGGGCCTTCCCGTCCCTCCTGGCTTCACCATCACCACCGAGGCCTGCAAGGTCTACCTCGACAGCGGCGAGGAGCCCGCGGCACTGCGTGACGAGGTGAGTGCGCACCTCGACGCGCTGGAGCGGACGATGGGCAAGAAGCTCGGTCAGGCCGACAACCCCCTCCTCGTGTCGGTCCGCTCGGGCGCCAAGTTCTCCATGCCCGGCATGATGGACACGGTCCTCAACATCGGTCTGTCGGACAAGTCCGTCCAGGGACTGGCCAAGCAGGCCGGCGACGACCGCTTCGCCTGGGACTCCTACCGCCGCCTCATCCAGATGTTCGGCAAGACCGTCCTCGGCGTCGACGGCGAGCTCTTCGAGGAGGCGCTGGAGAAGGCCAAGGAGGCCAAGAAGGTCACGGTCGACACCGAGCTGGAGGCCGCGGACCTCAAGAAGCTCGTCACCTCCTTCAAGAAGATCGTCAAGAAGGAGGCCGGCCGGGACTTCCCGCAGGACCCGCGCGAGCAGATGGACCTCGCCATCCACGCGGTCTTCGACTCCTGGAACACCGACCGGGCCAAGCTCTACCGCCGCCAGGAGCGCATCCCGCACGACCTGGGCACCGCGGTCAACGTCTGCTCGATGGTCTTCGGCAACCTCGGCCCCGACTCCGGCACCGGCGTCGCCTTCACCCGCGACCCCGCCTCCGGACACCAGGGCGTCTACGGCGACTACCTGCAGAACGCCCAGGGCGAGGACGTGGTCGCGGGCATCCGCAACACCGTCGCGCTCGCTGAGCTGGAGCAGATCGACAAGAAGTCGTACGACCAGCTGATGCAGATCATGGAGACGCTGGAGAACCACTACAAGGACCTGTGCGACATCGAGTTCACGATCGAGCGCGGGCAGCTGTGGATGCTCCAGACCCGCGTCGGCAAGCGCACCGCCGGTGCCGCCTTCCGGATCGCGACCCAGCTGGTCGACCAGGGCCTGATCGACGAGGCCGAGGCCCTCCAGCGGGTGAACGGCGCCCAGCTCGCCCAGCTGATGTTCCCCCGCTTCGACGACAGCGCCAAGGTGGAGCAGGTCGGCCGGGGCATCGCGGCCTCGCCGGGCGCGGCGGTCGGCAAGGCGGTCTTCGACTCGTACACCGCGGTGAAGTGGTCGCGCTCCGGCGAGAAGGTCATCCTGATCCGCCGGGAGACCAACCCCGACGACCTGGACGGCATGATCGCCGCCGAGGGCATCCTGACCTCGCGCGGCGGCAAGACCTCCCACGCGGCCGTGGTCGCGCGCGGCATGGGCAAGACCTGTGTCTGCGGCGCGGAGGAGCTGGAGGTCGACACCAAGCGCCGCCGGATGACGGTGCCGGGCGGCCACGTGGTGGAGGAGGGCGACCTCATCTCCATCGACGGTTCCTCGGGCAAGGTGTACCTCGGGGAGGTGCCGGTGGTCCCGTCCCCGGTAGTGGAGTACTTCGAGGGCCGGATGCACGCGGGCGCGGACGACGCCGACGAGTTGGTCGAGGCGGTGCACCGCATCATGGCGTTCGCGGACCGCAAGCGCCGGCTGCGGGTGCGCGCCAACGCGGACAACGCGGAGGACGCCCTGCGCGCACGCCGCTTCGGCGCGCAGGGCATCGGCCTGTGCCGCACCGAGCACATGTTCCTCGGCGACCGCCGTGAGCTGGTCGAGCGCCTGATCCTGGCGGACACGCAGGCGGAGCGCGAGGAGTCGCTGAAGGAGCTGCTCCCGCTGCAGAAGCGGGACTTCGTCGAGCTGTTCGAGGCGATGGACGGCCTGCCGGTCACCGTGCGGCTGCTGGACCCGCCGCTGCACGAGTTCCTCCCGGACATCACGGAGCTGTCGGTCCGCGTGGCGCTGGCGGAGTCCCGCCAGGAGCCGCACGAGAACGAACTCCGCCTGCTGCAGGCGGTCCACCGGCTGCACGAGCAGAACCCGATGCTGGGCCTGCGCGGCGTCCGGCTGGGCCTGGTCATCCCCGGTCTGTTCACGATGCAGGTACGGGCGATCGCCGAGGCCGTGGCCGAGCGCAGGACGGCCAAGGGCGACCCGCGCGCCGAGATCATGATCCCGCTGGTCGGCACGGTCCAGGAGCTGGAGATCGTCCGCGACGAGGCCGACAAGGTCATCGCGGAGGTCGAGGCGGCGACCGGTACGGAACTGAAGCTGGCGATCGGCACCATGATCGAGCTGCCGCGTGCCGCGCTGACCGCCGGTCAGATCGCTGAAGCCGCCGAGTTCTTCTCCTTCGGCACCAACGACCTGACGCAGACGGTGTGGGGCTTCAGCCGGGACGACGTGGAGGCCTCGTTCTTCACGGCGTACCTGGAGAAGGGCATCTTCGGCGTGTCGCCGTTCGAGACGATCGACAAGGACGGCGTGGGCTCGCTGGTCGCCGCCGCCGCGAAGGCCGGCCGCGAGACCCGACCCGACCTGAAGCTCGGCGTCTGCGGCGAGCACGGCGGTGACCCGGAGTCCGTCCACTTCTTCCACGAGGTCGGGCTGGACTACGTCTCCTGCTCGCCGTTCCGGATCCCGGTGGCGCGCCTGGAGGCGGGCCGGGCGGCGTCGCAGTCGGCGGGCAGCGACCACCGCTGACCCGAGGCCCCCGCGACCGCCGTTGATCCCCGACCCTCACGATCCGGCGGCGGTCGCGGCGTACGAGGAGAGGGCGGCACCCTTGTGCGGGGGTGCCGCCCTCTTCGGCGTGCCAGGGGACGCGCCCCGCTCGCGCTACCGCCCGTCGGCGGGCCGGTCGAGTTCCGCGGCGAGCCGGCGCAGCGGCGGGCCGTACTCGGGGTCGGCCAGGGCGGCGGCGAACTGGGCGGTGAGGTAGGCGAGCGGGTTGCCGGTGTCGTACCAGCGCCCCTGGATGACCTGCCCGTACACGGCGCGGCTGCCGGCGTAGGCGTTGATGGCGTCGGTCAGGTAGATCTCCCCGGTCCGGTGCTCGTACCAGCGCTCGGTCTGCTCCCGCAGCTCGTCCACGATGCCCGGGGTGATGACGTACCCGCCGATGGCCGCGTAGCCCGAGGGCGCGTCCTGCGGCTTGGGCTTCTCCACCAGGCCGGTGATGCGCAGCAGCCCCTCGTCCAGGTCCTCCCTGACCACGGGTACGCCGTACCGCTGGGAGTCGGCCGGGTCCATCGGCATCAGAGCGAGGACCGGGCAGCTGGTGGCCTCGTAGGCCCGGATCAGCTGCTGGGCGCGCGGCACCTCGGCGACGAAGACGTCGTCCGGCCACAGCACGAGCATCGGCTCGTCACCGAAGTTGCGGGCGGCGTTGAGGACGGGCGTGCCGTTGCCGTACGGGCCGTGCTGGTCGAGGTAGGTGATGTGGCCGAGCCGGGACAGCTCGCCCACCTCCTCCACGGCGTCCGCGTACGCCGCCTTGCCGTCGGCCCGCAGTTGCGCGACGAGCGCGGGGTTGGGCCGGAAGTGGTCCTGGATGAGCCCCTTGCCGCCCGAGACGACGATGGTGATGTCGGTGATGCCGGAGGCCACGAGCTCCCGGACGGTGTGCTCGATGACGGGTTTGTCGCCGACGGGCAGCATCTCCTTGGGCGTGGCCTTGGTCAGCGGCAGAAGCCTGGAACCGAGGCCGGCGGCGGGAATGACTGCCCTGCGGATGGTCGTGGCCATGAAGTCCCCCAGAGGCGGAGTGGGTGTCGCGGAACGGGACGTGGTGGCGGTGAGTCTTCCACCCGGACGTGTACCGCCGACGGACCGGGCATGCCCGTGGCGTGGAGGAACGTCGCAGGTGGATGCCGGCCGGCGGAGGGGCAACCGGGTGACGGACGTTGCCCGGGCCCGGCGTGCGTCGTTAGGCCGCACATGATCAAGAAGCTCATGTGCGTCTCCGTCATGGCCGCCGCCCTCGTGGCCGCCGCCCCCGCCGCCCAGGCCGCCCCGGCCCCCGACACGACCAAGGAGGTCCCCGGTAGCGCCCTGCTCGGCGGGCTGCTCGGGTCTCTTGAGGTGGGGCACCCGGTCACCCCGCTCAACACGATCCTGCCCAGCGGCGTCCTCGGCCGCTGACTCACGCGTCGCAGGCCACGCCGTCGTCGTCCCGGTCCAGGTGCGAGGCGTAGCCGGGTTCACCGCGATGGATCGGGGCGGCGCCGGCCGCCCGTGCCTCGCTGCAGTTGCCGTAGTGGACCTCGGTGTCAGGCACCGACGAGTCGTCGTCGGAGCCGCCGCCCGCCCCGGGCTCGGCGGTGACCGTCCGGGTCGCGGTGACCGTCTTCGTGACGGTCACCGTGGGCGCCGGTTCGGGTTCCGGGGTCTGCGTCACCGTCGCCGTGGCCGTCGCGGTGACGGTCCGGGTCGGTGCGGGTGAGGCGGCCGCCGGTTTCGCGTCGGTCGTCTTCTCGCCGCCGCCCGCACCGATGCCGGCGCCCAGGAAGAGGGCCAGGGCCAGCGCGGGGAGTGCGTACCGTTTGCGGGCCCAACCAGGGGCGGGGCGAACGGCGGGTGGTGGCGGTGGAATGTACGGGTTGGTCATCTCGTCCCCCCAGACGTGTTACGTGAGGGGATGAACGTAATGCCGGGTCTCGTGGCGCATGGGTGATGTGGCCATTCCGTGACCCTTGTGTGTGAGCGCGGTGCGGGGCCGGGGGAACCGTGGCCGCCCGCCCGGCGTGATCAAAGGGCGTGACACGGACGCAGCAAGCGGGGTTCCCCGTCGCCCACCTGGCGGCCGTGTGGCTGTTCGGGTGCGCTCTCACCGGTCTGCAGCTGCAGGTCGTGCTCATCACCCTCTTCGTCGGCGGAGCCGCTTCACTCGCCGTCGCCGCCGCCGTCCTGAGCGCCCTGTCGGTCGCCGCTCTCGCCGGTGCCGGAACCGCCGCCCGCGCCGTCGTGCCGCTCACGCGCCGAAGGCACGGCCGGTGGGCCTGGGCGGCAGGCGTCCACGTGCTGGGCACGTCCGGCGCGTTCGGGGCCGCCGCGGTCCACTTCCAGGTCGATCACCTGGAGAACAGCCTGCCGCTGTACCCCGTCGGGGGCGTCTGCCACGCCCTCGCCGCCGCGTCGTTCCTGCCGGGAGTCCGGGTCAGGCTGGGTGCCCTCGGGGCGGCGGTCGTCCTCGCCGGGGGCGGAGCGCACGTCGCGTGGGAGGCCAGGCAGCCTCCGACCCTCGACGAGTGGATCACCGCCAACGGCGTGGACCCCGACCTGCTGCGGGTCGGCGATCCACCGCCGGGTTACACACTGCGCGCGCTGGGCGCGAGCGAGGACGGTTTCGGGGTCGACTACGAGCGTCCCGCCTCGGCACGACTGCACCTCGGTGTGGCACGCGTGGGGCACGACATGCGGCGCGCCGACGTCCGCGGCTGCCCCGTCCCCTTCGGCGAACCCGTCCACTGCACGGACGACGGCGGAGGCCGCCGGTTGCTGACGTACGAGGGCGGCTACGCACACCGGGAGCTCCGGCTGCGCCGTGACGGCCTGGTGTTCACCGTCACCTTGGAGGGCGCCGGCGACGAGCTGACGGCCGCCCGGCACATTCTGACGACGCTCAGACCGGCCACCGACGGCGAGCTCGGCGGCCTGCTGGAGCTGCCGACGCGGTGAGCCGGCCGCCGGCGCGGAGGGCTAGGTGGAGGTCCAGCCGCTCCATCGGGTGACCCGGACGGCGACCACGGGGCCCGCGGGCGGGGAGTTCCCGTACTGGCCGGCCCCGGCGTACCTGCCGCACAGCGACTCGACGGCGTGACGGCGCTCCGCCCCGTCCTCCAGGATCTCCCCCCGGCCGTCGGCACGGGCCCACCACAGGGCCGACCAGTCCTCGGCGTAGTGGTCGGCAAGCACCGCCACCGAGGGGTTCTCCCGGATGTCGCGCAACCGGCGCAGGTCCCAGGTGCTCTTGGGCTTGTGGTCCACGGCGAAGTACAGGACCTCGTCGACGACGGCGAACGTCACCGGCACGACATGGGGCACCCCGTCGGCGCCGGCCGTCGCCAGGCGCGCGACGGGGGCGGTGACGAAACGCCGCCTGGCGTCGGAGGGTGAGAGCCTCATGCGTCCACCGTGCCACGCCGTGGACCCGGGCGGCCCGGCGTCACAGCGGGACTGCAACCCCGTTGAACGTCGTCTGCGGCGTCTGCGGGCTGGTGAAGCGGGCGTTGACCAGGTACAGGCGGTTGCCGTACCGGGCCGCGGTGGTGGGGACGTCGAAGCGGGGGTCGGTGATCGTGCGGGTCAGGGCGGCCGTGCGGAGGTCGCGGGAGAGGGACCAGACACTGATCAGGTTGAGGCGGTTCTGGACGACGTACAGGGTGTGGCCGACGCGGACCAGGCCGTCGCCGTTGACGACCGAGTCGGCGCCCCTGAGGGTGATCCTGGTGGCGGACCCGGTCCTCAGGGACACGTGGTACAGCTCGCCCGGGGTGCTCTTGACTACGATCAGGCCACGCCCGTCGGGGGTCGCCACGACCCCGTTGGCGTTGTTGACGTCGGGCGTCTGCGTCCAGTCGCCCTTCAGGGGCAGGGCGCGCACCCTTCCGCGGCCGTCGCGCGGGACGGCGTAGAGGATCGCAGCGCGGGAGTCGGTGAACCACGCCCGGCCGCCGGTCAGGACGACGTCGTTGATGAACTGGCCGGAGGTGGCGGTCAGTTGGTACGTCCTCAGCAGTTCGCCCGTACGGGAGTGCAGCACGCGAGCCGTTCCGCCGCCGCCCCCGGCCACGTACAGCAGGCCGTCGCGGTCCAGTTTCAGGCCGATCGACGCCGTGCCGGCCGCGCCGGGGTGGACGGTCTCGTACGCGCCCGTGCGCAGGTCCGTGCGGAGAACGGCGCCGTCGGCCCGGGAGCCCATGTAGGCGTACGGCCTGCCGCCGATGGTGATGCCCTCGGGGAGGAAGCCGTCGGGGAGCGGGAACTCCGTCGGCCATGTGACCTTCGTGCTCGCCCGCGCCGTGCCGGTTCCGGCGGCCACCGTGAGCGCGGCGGCGGCCGCGCCGCCGAGCACGGCGCGCCGGGACGGCTGGGGATGGTTCCGAGTCATGGTTCGCGCCTCCGTGAAGGTGGGGCATGAAGAGTCGGTGGGACTCGATGAAACTCCACGTTCCCGCCGGGCTCGACCGGCTCGGCGAACTCGACAGGAACTCGACAGCGACCCGGCGGGCCGCCCTCTGCAGGCGTCCCCGTGTCCCACCGACCACTCACACCCGCCCGCTCCGGCGCACTAGGCGCGGAAGGGGCCCGTCACCTCGTAGGTGATGCCGCCGGACGAACTGCCGCTCGTGCCGCGCTGGCTGGAGAAGTACAGGCGCCGGCCGTCGGGGGAGAACGCCGGTCCCGTGATCTCCGAGCCGGACTGGCCGTCGATGCGCAGGAAGGGGGCGATCACGTCGTTCGGCGTGATCACGCAGATCTCCATGTTGCCGCCGTCCTCCGCGACGAACAGGTCGCCGGAGGAGCTGCCGGTGATGTTGTCGACGCCGGTGAGCGGGGCGGTGCCGGAGCTGACGAGGGAGTCGTCGTAGGCCAGCTCGTAGGTGCTGTTCGTCAGGTTGAGCTGCCAGACGCGGTTGTCGCCCTTGGTGGTGAACCAGACCGTGTCGTCGGCGTAGTGGCAGCCCTCGCCGCCGTTGAAGGACTTCGAGCCGGACACCTGGGAGCGGGTGGCCGTCGGGGAGCCGTCCGGGTCGGGCACGTTCGCCCAGGTGAAGGAGCCCGACGTGGCGGACCCGGCGACCATCACCTGGAGCGTGCCGGAGGACAGGTCGCCCCAGGTCGCCGGGACGAAGCGGTAGAAGCGGCCGTTGGTCTCGTCCTCGGTCAGGTAGACGACCTTGCGGACGGGGTCGGCGGCCGCCGCCTCGTGCTTGAAACGGCCCATGGCGTCGCGGCGCACGGCCGCCTTGACGCCCCACGGGTCGGTCTCGAAGACGTAGCCGAGGGACACCTCCTCGCAGGACAGCCAGGTGTTCCACGGGGTCTTGCCACCCGCGCAGTTGGTGCGGGTGCCCGAGAGGATGCGGTACGCCGACGTGACCGTGCCCGTCGACGAGAACTTCACCGCGCTCGCGCCGCCGGAGGGGTTGATCTCCGAGTTGGACACGTAGATCCAGCCGCTGCCGTCGGCGTAACAGGCGCCACCGTCAGGGGCGTTGTGCCAGGTGTACGACGTGCCGGTGACGCGCTGGCCGGACCGGGCTATCACCCTGCTGGTGAAGCCGCTGGGGAGTCTGATGCCGTTGGCGTCGGGGGAACCGAGCGCACCGTAGGGGCCCGTGCCCGGCTGGGCGGGCGCCGCGTACGCGGC
>NZ_JBFBJT010000087.1:0-31941 GCF_040686175.1 Streptomyces sp. NPDC086077
GAGGGCGAGTTCGGCGCGGCAAGGGCCGTCGCCGGCCGCGCCGCGCAGCCCCTCCCTGGCCCACGCCCCGGCTTCCCGCAGCTCGCCGCGCAGCCGCGCGAGCCGCGCGCGTACGGCGGCGTACCCGGGCGGAACCGAGAGGCCCTCGGCCACGAGCCACTCCCCCACGGGCGTGGCCGGCGACCTTACGTCGGCCCGTTCGACGTGCCGCAGCAGCGCGGCCTGTTCCGCGGCGAGTGCGGCGTCGCACCGGTCCGGGGTGCCCGCCAGGCGCCGGGTGCGCAGCTTGCCGGCCGTGGCGCGCAGGGTCGGGCCGAGCAGGGGGTGGGACAGCTGGACGGCGCCCTCGTCGTCGATGTGGATCAGGGCGTCGTGTTCGAGCCGTTCGAGGATGCCGAGGTCGAGGGCGTCCATGGGCAGCGGGAGGGGTTCGGCGAAGGCGAGGCGGTCGAGGGTCTCGCGCTCGTCGGGGGCCGCGCGGTCCAGGGCGGGGGCGATCCGGTCGAGGACCGTCGCGGTGACCGGCGCGGGCCCGCGCCACTCCCGCTCGTCCGTGCCCTCGACGCGGGTGAACTGGCCGCTGTCGCGCAACGCGCCGACCAGGTCGCGCAGGAGGCGCAGGTCACCCTGGCACAGATGGTGCAGCCGGTTCGCGGTGAGCGGCTCCAGCGGGGCGCGGGCGCCCGCGGTGAGCAGGTGCGGCGTCTCCTCGGCGGGCAGTGGTTCCAGGGCGAGGCGGGGCAGCAGTTCGCCGGTCCACAGGCGGGACACCGCCGCGGGCACGGGCGCACTGTCGGTGACGACGACCAGCAGGCGGGTGCGGCCGTGCACGGCGAGCTGGTGGACCAGGGCGGCGGAGGCGTCGTCGAGCAGATGGGCGTCGTCCACCAGCAACATCCGGGTGCCGGAGAGCAGTTGCACCGCCCGGTGCAGGGTGACCCGCTCGGGCAGCAGCGGGGCGAACGCGGCGAAGGGGATCCGGCGGGTCTCGGGCGTCCCGGCGGCCCTGGCGCAGTCGACGCCCCGGACGGCCTCGGTGGCCAGGCGGGTCTTGCCGCACCCGGCGGGCCCGGTCACCACGATGCCGTGCCGGCCGGCGGCCAGCGAGCGGCGCACGAGTTCGAGCTCGTCCTCCCGCCCGGTGAACGGCCAGGGCAACTCCACGGTCTTCGCGTCGTGTTCGTAAGTCGTCACGTCAACATGAGTGCCACTACCCAGTCCTGATACAGGGCGACTTGAGTAGCCCCCGACTCAGGCGCCCCGGGTGCGTCCGACGGCAGTCTGTGCGCATGCCCGGACGCTACTGCTCCCTCGCGCAGGCGTCGGCCCCCGTCTTCCAGCCGGGGCTGACCGCCGAGCGGCTCAGTGCGCTCGCCGGCGGACGCCGGATGTGGGTCAACGGCAGCGTTCTGCATTACTACTTCTTCGCCGGCGACGCCGACGGCTCCGTGATCCCCGTGCCGGGGACCGCGGAGACGCGGCGGGTGTCGTGGGGCGGCGCCAAGGAGCAGCAGGACGTCGTCCGCGAGTGCCTGGCGGAGTGGCAAGGTCTGGGCATCGGCCTGACCTTCACCGAGGTCGACGACCGGACGGAGGCCGAACTGCGGATCGGCTTCCAGCCGGGCGACGGCTCGTGGTCGACCGTGGGCAAGGACGCGCTGCGGGCCGGCCGGGGCGAACGCACGATGAACTTCGGCTGGGACCTGACAGAGCCCGGGGAGCGCGGGACGGCGCTGCACGAGATCGGGCACGCGCTCGGGATGCTGCACGAGCACCAGAGCCCGTTCGCCGGTATCCACTGGGACGACGAGGCCGTCTACGACGAGCTGGCGGGCCCGCCGAACTTCTGGAACCGCGACCGGACGTTCCTCAACATCCTGCGCAAGCTCGACCCGGACGAGGTCAACGGCTCCGTCTGGGACCCGCACTCGATCATGGAGTATCCGTTCGCGTCGGGGCTGATCCTGGAGCCCGAGCAGTTCCGCGGAGGGCTGAACCCGCCCGGCACGCTCTCCACCCTCGACAAGGAGTTCGTACTCCGCTGGTACCCGCCGTCCGGCCCCGCGCGGCCGCCCGCGCTGGTGCCGTTCCGTTCGGCGCCGCTCGGTCTGGGACCGGGCGAGCAGGCGGACTTCGTCGTCGAGCCGCCTCAGACCCGCACGTACACCGTGGGCACCTTCGGCGACAGCGACACCGTCGTCGTGGTCTTCGAGGAGCGGGACGGCGAACCCCGCTACCTGGCCGGACAGGACGACGGAGGCACCCCCGGCAACGCCACTGTCCGGGCCCGGCTCGTCAAGGGCCGCCGCTACTTCGTCCGTGTGCGCCTGTACTCCTCGTGGGGTCCGGGCGAGACGGCGGTCATGTGCTGGTGACCGCACGGCCCCACACGGACGCCTGGACCACAGTCCGGCACCGGGGGAGCGGTCGGGGTCCGTCACCTTCGGGGGAGGGTGACGGGCTCCGACCACGCCACACCCTGGGCGGACGTCCTCGTCCCCGGCCGGGAAGCGCCACCCGGGCCTCGGCGCGGCCAGGACGGGTACTCCGGTACGGACACAGTCCCGTACCCGAGGAGATCCCATGCGTTCGCCCCGGCAGACCGCCGGTCTGTACACCCACGGAGACATCGCCCTGCTGCTCGCCGGGGGCTACGCCACGCTCGTCGTCGGCGTCGCCGCCTGGCTGGGCGCGCTGGTCGCCGCGGGTGACCCCGGCTTCGGCGGGATATGGCTCATCGCCCTGACCCTGCCCGTGTCGATCCCCCTGCTGGCGATACCCGCGTCGTCCGAGGCGTCCGTCCTGCTGCTGACCGCCGGAGGCCTGGCCCAGGCCTGGGTGCTGTGGCGGCTGCTGCGCGGCAGGCGCACCGCGTGACACACGAAGGGCCTTCGCCGGCTCCCACCGGCGAAGGCCCTCTTCGCACCGTCGGGACGACAGGATTTGAACCTGCGACCCCTTGACCCCCAGTCAAGTGCGCTACCAAGCTGCGCCACGTCCCGGTGCGTCGGCACCCGGAGATCCGGGTGAACACGCAGGTAGACCCTACCCCATACGGCGCGAGGCCTCGTTCACGCGCCGGGTGCCCAGGCTTCATCCGGTGGGGAGCCGTTCTCCGACGAAGGCGGCAGAGGCGGGGGCGCTACTCGCCGGCGTCGTGCTGTTCCGCGCCCGTGTAGAACGCGGTGGTCCGGTCCGCCGCCTCGCGTGCCGCCCCCTCGGCCTCGCCGGACGCCACGCTCGCCGCGTACCACCCCTCGCTGCTGAGGGTCACGAACCGGACGCCCTCCTCCGTCAGCGACCAGGCCTCCGCTTGTGCGGGGTCGACGGCGGGCGCACCGGACAGATGGCGGGCGAGGCCCATGACGGCCAGGTCCCAGCCGACGCCGACCGCGCCGGGCCCGAACCGCGCCCACCGCTCGTCGTCGACGTGGGCGATGTGCTCCAGCTGGAAGCGGGTGCGCTCGTCGCCCTCGGGCGTGAGGCGCAGCTCGATCCAGCTGACCTCGCCGCCGTACTCCCAGGTCGCGAAGAAGCCCTTGGGCGGGTCGCAGCGCTCGACGGTGCCGGAGGCGTTGCCCTGCACCTGGTAGCGGCCGCCGAGCCGGAGCTCGCCGGTGACCGGCGCGAACCAGCGGGGCAGGCGCTCGGAGTTGGTGCAGGCGTCCCAGACGTCGTCCAGCGCGGCGTCGTAGGTCTGGCTCACGGTGACCACGCGGGCCTCGCCCGCCTTGAAGACGCGCTTGCCGACCTGGCGGGTGACGGCGTTGATCTGATGGGTGACGTCGATCATGTGCTGCTCCTCGGTGGGTCGTCGGTGCCGCTCAGCCGGCGCTCGCGTCTGCCGCGCGCCAGCTCGGTGGCCAGGGCGTCCAGGCGGGGTGTCCAGAAGCGGCTGGGTGATCCTCGGTCAGGGGCTGGGCGTGGCGGAGTGGTCGGGGATCGGGGCGGTGGTGGTGGCCAACGCGCTCAGCATGCTGGTGCGGCGGTGACACCGCCGTCCCACGTACCTCCGCGGCCGGATTCCGCGCCCGCGACGATCTGTCCGCCCGCGGGCGCCGACACCGCACACCCTGTCGGCACCGGGTGGGCGTTCACCCTGGTTGGGGCCGCTCCATGGACCACAGCTTCGCTCTCCACATCCCCGACGCCGAACTCGGACCGGAGCCGCTCGACCCCGCGCAGATTGTTCGTGGTCATCAGCGGCTCGGCGGCGATCGAGGTGTCGGACGGGCCCACCCTGCGCGTCGGCCCCGGCGACATGGCGGTGCTGCGCGCGGGCGACCGGACGACGTGGACGGTGCACCAGACGCTGCGCAAGGCGTACGCGATCGATCTGCAGGTGCCGCCTCAGCCACCCACCGCGCCCGTTGTGCCGCGCACCTCCAGCGTCGGCGCCGCGAGTTGGAGCCGGCCCTCTCCCCCGGGTGTCTCCAGCCGGTCGAGCAGGCAGCGTGCGGCGCGGCGGCCGACCTCGTGGCCGGCGTTGTCGACCGTGGTCAGCCACAGATGGCGCAGCCGGGAGATGCTGGTGTTGTCGTAGCCGGTCACGGAGAGGTCGCCCGGCACGCTCAGGCCCAGGTCCTCGGCCGCGGAGAGGGCGCCGACGGCGGCGATGTCGTTGACGGCGAGGACGGCGGTGGGCCGGCCGGGTCGGGCGAGCAGCCGGACGGCGGCGCGGTGGCCGCCCTCCTCGGTCTGGTCGCAGGGCTCGACGACCGCGTCCCCGGCGAGGCCGTGCGCCCGCATCGTCGCCTCGAAGCTCCGCCGGCGCAGCTCGCCGACCGCGCCGTACCCGGCGAGGTGCGCGATCCGCCGGTGCCCGAGCCCGATGAGGTGCTCGGTGAGCAGGCGTGTGCCGTGCTCGTCGTCACCGGCGACGACGTCGACGCCGGGGGGCGCCGGTGCGCGGGCGCCCGCGACGACGACCGGGATGCGGGCGGCGACCGTGCCGAGCGCGGCCGGGTCGGGCAGGGTGCCGACGACGACCAGGCCGTCGGCCCCGAGGTCCAGGAAGGGCCCCGTGAGGTCGTCGCCGACACGCCGGTTGAGGCGGGCGTCGGCGAGCAGCATGTGCAGGCCGGCCGTGTGCAGCAGCGAGTTCAGGCCGTCGAGCAGGTCGACGAACCAGGGGTTGCGCAGGTCGTTCAGGAGGACGCCGACGACGGGGGTCCCCCCGGTGGAGTGAGGCCCGGGCCGGGGACGGGTGCGCCGTTCGCTGAGGCTGCGGGCGGCGGCGTTCGGCCGGTAGCCCAGCTCGCGCACGGCCCGCAGCACCGCCTCGCGCTTCTCCGGGCGGACCTGGCCGGAGCCGCGCAGCACCAGGGAGACCAGCGACTTGGAGACACCGGCGTGCTCCGCCACGTCGCGGATGGTGGGCGGTCTTCGCATGGGATGGACCGTTCCATGGGCCGCGCCGAGTTGTCAAAGGGATTGACAGCAGGCAGAGTGGCCGCTGATCGTGAGCCGAGCAGGTATGGACCGGTCCAAAGAAGGGCGCTGTCATGGTGAGCACGCTCGGTGTCGCCGTCGTCGGGTTCGGCTGGATGGGCCGGGTGCACACCCAGGCGTACGCCCGCCTGCCGCACCACTATCCGGACCTCGCCCTGCGTCCGGAGCTGGTGACCGTCGCCGAGGAGGTGCCGGGCCGGGCCGAACAGGCCGCCGCGCAGTTCGGGTTCGTCTCGGCGACCCGTGACTGGCGCGAGGTGGCCGCCGACCCGCGGGTGCGGGCGGTCAGCATCACCGCGCCGAACTTCCTGCACCGCGAGATCGGCGTGGCGATGGCCGAGGCCGGCAAGCACGTCTGGATCGAGAAGCCGGTGGGCCTCACGGCCGGGGACGCCCGCGCGGTCGCCGCGGCGGTGGCCGCGGCCGGGGTGCAGGGCGCGGTCGGCTTCAACTACCGCAACGCGCCTGCCGTGGAGACCGCCCGCGAGCTGATCGCCAGCGGTGAGCTGGGCACGGTCACCCATGCCCGGATCCGGCTGTTCAGCGACTACGCGGCCCATCCCGAGGGTGCCCTGACCTGGCGTTACGAGCGGGAGCGCGGCGGCAGCGGAGTGCTGGGCGACCTGGCCTCGCACGGGGTGGACCTGGCCCGTTTCCTGCTCGGCGAGATCGCGTCGCTCACCGCCGACACGGCGATCTTCGTCCCGGAGCGGGCCCGCCCCACCGGCGCCACCGCCGGCCACTCCCGTGCCACCGGCGGCGCACTCGGCCCGGTCGAGAACGAGGACTACGTGAACTGCCTGTTGCGCTTCGCCTCCGGTGCCCGGGGCGTCCTGGAGGCCTGCCGGGTGTCGGTCGGCGAGCAGAACAACTACGGCTTCGAGGTGCACGGCACCAGGGGCGCGGTGTTCTGGGACTTCCGGCGCATGAACGAGCTGGCGATCAGCCGGGGCACCGCCTACCAGGACCAGCCGGTGAGCACGGTGTACGTCGGCCCGGGGCAGGGCGAGTTCGCCGCATTCCAGCCGGGTGCCGCCAACGCCATGGGCTACGACGACCTGAAGGTCGTCGAGGCGTACCGCTTCCTGCGCTCGATCGCCGAGGGCACCCCGTACGGGGCCACGCTGCCGGACGCCGTGAGCAGTGCCACGGTGCTGGACGCGATGGCGCGGTCCGCCGGGAGCGGTGCCTGGGTGGCCGTCGACGCGGCCGGCTGAACGGGAGCGGTCAGCGCACCCGGCGGGCCGTCCGCGCGGTCCAGAGCCTGGCCGGGATCAGGACCAGCCACCACAGCATGGCCTGCGATCCGGCCAGCGCGGCCAGCGGGACGGTGACGAGGAAGACGACGACCGTCACGACGGGATCGAGCAGGTCGCGCCCGCTGCCCACGTCGGTGGGGGCGCCGGCGCGCAGCCCCGGGCGCCTGGCCACCAGGACGGACATGGCGAGGTGGGTGGCGCCGAGGGCGGCGACCGCCGCGCCGTAGATCGCGGCCGAGGCCGCTTCCCCGCCGTAGTCGGCGAGCAGCCGGGTCGGGAAGGGGAGCAGGGCCGCGATCCCCAGACCGAGCAGGGACAGCGAGACGAGCCGGCTGTCGACCTGCCGGACGGGGCCGAAGATCCTGCGGTGGTCGCGCCAGAAGCCGCCCAGCACGGCCACGCTCAGCGCGTAGGCCCCGAAGTCGGGGAGCAGCTCGTACAGCGCCTCCTGGTACTGCGCGGAGTCCAGGCCCCGGGGCACGGAAAGGTCCAGGACGAGCAGGGTGATGGCGATGGCGAACACGCCGTCGGCGAGCGCCACCACCCGCTCGGGCCCGCCGGCCGGGATCGATTTCCCCATGCGCACGACGGTAGGGAGCCACGGCCCGGCGCGCGGGGATACACGCCCGGTCCGTGCCCGCACCCCCGCCGATGTCACACGGCCGCCGCCTGGGGCGGCAGGTTGTAGGGCGTGACGACCTGGATCGCGGAGGGCAGGGTGGGCCCGGCGGGCGGGAGCGCGCCGTGCGCGCGCATCACCAGATGGCAGGCCTCGCGCAGGTCCTGGCGCAGGTCGTGGTGGAGCACGGCCGACAGGCGGTTGTCGCGCAGCAGGCGGGTGTTGTCGTGGTCCAGGTCGTGCGCGACGAACACCGCGCACTCCCGGCCCAGGTCCGCGAACGCGCGCAGGGTGGCGATGTTGCCACCTCCGATGGAGTAGACCGCGCGGATGTCCGGGTCGCGGTCCAGTGCGGCGCGGACGAGGTCGTACTGCGTGGCGTCCAGGCCCTGGCCCTCGGCGATCTCCACGAGGGCGCGCTCCGGGTGCCGGGCACGCATCGCGCCGCGGAAGCCCATCTCGCGCTCCTCCTCGTTGCGGAAGAAGCCGCTGCTGAGGCTGGTGAGGACATTGCCGGGCCGGTCGCCGAGCCACTGGCCCATGAGGTACGCCGCGGTCGCGCCCGCCGCCCGGTTGTCGATGCCGACGTAGCCGAGGCGGGCGCTGGCGGGCAGGTCGGTGACCAGGGTGACGACGGGGATGCCGGCCGCGACCAGCCGGGCCACGGCGGCCGTGACCTCGGGGACGTCCGGGGCCTTGAGGACCACGCCCTGGGAGCCGCGCCGGGCGATCCGGTCCAGGGTCCGCACCTGCTCCGCCACGGGCCCGGTCTCGCGGAAGTGGAAGCGCGAGCGCACGACGGCCGGGTGCAGGCCCGGCAACTCCGCCTCCAGGGCGGCGCGCACGGCGGTGGTGAACCGCTCCGGCGCCTGCATCACGATGTCGATCATGAAGGTACGGCCGACCAGCCGGACCTGGGTGCGCTGCCGGTCCAGGTCGGCGATGGCGCGGCGCACCTCCCCCGCGGTGCTGTCGCGCACGCCGCCCCGCCCGTTGAGGACCCGGTCGACGGTGGCCTCGCTCAACCCGGCCTGACGTGCGATCTCCCGGATCGGGAAGGGGTGGCCCACGGACAGCTCCTTGAGGGGTTTTTGATGGGTTGCTGCTGGTTGTTCGAGGGGTTTGTACTGACAAGAATGACAGCGCTGTGCCATCCCGTCACCGAGGGGACGCCGATGTCCTTCACCTCCGTACACCGCGGTGCCCGGCTCTCCGAGCGGGACTGCGACCTCGACGCCTTCCGGGCCCAGGTCGAGCGGACCACCGACGCCGCCGAACATCCGTACGCCTCCTCCGTGGAGCAGAACGTCCTCGTCTACGACAGCGAGCGGCTGCGGATGGCCCCGGACCGGCAGGACGTCCAGGCCGAACTGGTCCGCGCGCTCGCCGACGGCCCCGGCATCGTGGTCCTGCGGGCAGCCTTCCCGGACCCGGCGGCGGTCGACGCCGTCACGGACGTGTTCGAGGCCCTGATCGCCGAACAGCGCGCCTCGGGTAGCGCCGCGGGCGACCACTTCGCGAAACCAGGGGCCAACGACCGGGTGTGGAACGCGCTGGAGAAGACGGCCCTGTACGACCCCCGGGCGTTCGCCGACTACTACGCCAACGACGTCCTGGCCCTGGTCGCGGAGGCCTGGCTCGGCCCCGGCTACCAGGTGACCTCACAGGTCAACGTCGTCAACCCGGGCGGCGCCGCGCAGAGCGCGCACCGCGACTACCACCTGGGGTTCCTGTCGAACAGGGCCGCGGCGGCATACCCGGCGCATGTGCACCGCCTCTCCCCCGTGCTCACCCTGCAGGGCGCCGTCGCGCATGCCGACATGCCGGTGGAGTCCGGGCCGACGATGTACCTGCCGTACTCGCAGACGTACGAGCCCGGCTATCTGGCCTGGCGGCTCCCGGACTTCCGGACCTACTTCGAGGCCCACCACGTCCAGCTGCCGCTAGTCAAAGGCGACGCCGTCTTCTTCAACCCCGCGCTGTTCCACGCCGCCGGCACCAACCGCTCCCGGGACATACGGCGCATGGCGAACCTGCTCCAGGTGTCGTCCGCCTTCGGACGCGCGATGGAGACCGTGGACCGGGAGGCCGTCGTCAACGCCGTCTTCCCGGTGCTGCGCGAACTGCGGGCCGAGGGCGCCGACGAGCGCCGGCTGCACCATGTGATCGCCGCGAGCGCCGAGGGCTACCCCTTCCCCACCAACCTCGACAGCGACCCGCCGGTCGAGGGGCTGGCCCCGCCCTCCCAGGCGGATCTCGTACGGCGGGCGCTGCGCGAGGACTGGACCCCCGAGGCCCTGCGGGCGGCGCTGCGGGCCGGCGCCGAGCGGCGCGAGAGCTGAGAGGAACGAGGCGGCATGAAACTTCTCGACGACAAGGTCGTCCTCGTCAACGGCGGCAGCCAGGGCGTCGGCGCCGCCGTCGCGCGGGCCGCGGTGCGGGAGGGCGCGGTCGTGGCCGTCACCGGGCGGCGCCCCGAGCCCGGTGAGGCGCTGGTGGCGGAACTGACGGCCGCGGGCGCCGAGGCCGTCTTCCTGCGGGCCGACCTCGCGGACGCCGGGCAGGCGAAGGACGCGGTGGAGCGGACCGTCGCCGTGTACGGCCGGATCGACTGCCTGGTCAACTCCGCGGGCCTGACCTCCCGGGGCACGCTGCTCGACACCACGCCCGAGCTGTTCGACCAGCACATCGCGATCAACCTGAAGGGACCGTTCTTCGCGATGCAGGCCGCCGTCGCCGACATGCTGGCGCGCGCGGCGCCCGGCACGATCGTCAACGTCATCACGTCCTCGGCACACGGCGGCCAGCCGTTCCTGGCCCCCTACGTCGCCGCCAAGGCCGGACTCGCCGGCCTCACCCGCAACGCCGCGCACGCCCACCGCTGGGACCGGATCCGGATCAACGGCCTCAACATCGGCTGGACCGCCACGGAAGGCGAGGACGCCACGCAACGCGCCTTCCACGGCGCCGGCGACGACTGGCGCGAACAGGCCGCCGCCGAACTGCCCATGGGCCGGCTCGGCCAACCGGACGAGATCGCCGACTTCGTCGTCCTGCTGCTGTCCGACCGGTCCGGAGTGGTGACCGGTTCGGTGATCGACTGGGACCAGAACGTCCTCGGCGGACTCGACTGACCGCGGCTTCCCCCCTCGTACGCCCTCCCTGCCTCAAGGACCTCAAGGAGCAACACCCTCATGCGTATCGGAATTCTGGGCCTCGGCCGCATCGGTGCCTTCCACGCCGAAACCCTCTCCGGACTCGACGCGGTCGACTCGCTCGTCGTCGCCGACCCGTTCGCGGAGGCCGCCAAGTCCGCCGCCGAACGATTCGGGGCCGAGGTCGCCGACTCGCCCGAGGCGGTGCTGGCCGCCGGGATCGACGGCGTGGTGATCGCCGCCGCGACCGACGCCCACCCCGGCCTCGTCCTGGCGGCGGTGGACGCGGGCGTGCCCGTGTTCTGCGAGAAGCCCGTCGCCCGCACCATGGCCGAGGGCGTGGCGGTGCTGCGGGCCGTCGAGAGCCGGGACGTGCCGGTGCAGATCGGCTACAACCGGCGCTTCGACGCCGGGTTCGCCGCCGCACGGGACGCCGTGCTCGCCGGTGAGCTGGGCAAGCTGCACACCGTACGGTCGACGACCCTGGACCCGGCGCCGCCGCCGGCCGCGTACGTCGCCGCCTCCGGTGGCATCTTCCGCGACTGCTCCGTGCACGACTTCGACATCATCCGCTGGGTGACGGGCCGCGAGGTGACCGAGGTCTACGCCGTCGGCGGCAACCGGGGTGCGCGGTACATCGCGGAGGCGGGCGACGCGGACACCACGGGTGCGCTGCTCACGCTGGACGACGGCACGATCGCCGTGATCTCCAACAGCCGTCACAACGGCCGCGGCTACGACGTGCGGATGGAGCTGCACGGCTTCGAGGACTCCCTCGCCGTCGGCCTGGAGGACAAGCTGCCGCTGCGGTCGGTGGAGCCCGGCGTGACCTTCCCGGCGGGCACCCCGCACGACTTCTTCATGGACCGCTTCACCGCCGCCTACCGCGCCGAACTCAGCGCGTTCACCGAGGTCGTCGCGGGCAGTCGGCCCTCGCCGTGCACGGTCGCGGACGCGCTGGAGGCGGGCTGGATCGCGGAGGCGTGCACGCTGTCGCTGCGGGAGCACCGGCCGGTGCGCATCGAGGAGGTCCGCGCCGCCTGAGTCAGTGGTGGAAACCCGGCTGCGGCGCCACATGGGACGTCGGCCCCTCCCGCAGGCGGTCGACGGCGGTGCGCAGGTCGCTCGCGAGCAGCGCGATCTTGTCGTAACCGGTGCCGTGCCGGACCAGGACGCGCTGCACGACGGTCTCCTCCCGGCCGAGGGCGAGCGGATACGCCGGTACCTGCCAGCCGCGGCGGCGCAACTGGTCGGTGACGTCGTACAGCGTGAAGGGCGTGGTGTCGGGCTCGGTCAGCGTCCAGGTGGTCGCGGGCAGGGCGCCCTGGCCGTCGTAGAGGACGGTGAAGGGACCCATCCCGGCGACCTGTTCGGCCAGCATCCCGGCGGTGCCGGCGCAGGCGCCGTGCACCTTGGCGTAGCCCTCGCGGCCCAGGCGCAGCATGTTGTAGTACTGGGCGATCACCTCGCCGCCGGGGCGGGAGAAGTTCAGGGCGAAGGTGGGCATGTCGCCGCCGAGGTAGGAGACGCGGAAGACCAGGTCCTCGGGGAGCAGTTCGGGCGAGCGCCACACCACCCAGCCGACGCCGAGCGGCGCCATGCCGTACTTGTGGCCCGAGACGTTGACGGAGGCGACGCGGGGCAGCCGGAAGTCCCACACCAGGTCGGGCTGGAGGAACGGGGCGACGAAGCCGCCGCTGGCCGCGTCGACGTGCACCGGGATGTCGAGGCCGGTGTCCGCGTGGATGCGGTCGAGCTCCGCGGCGATCTCGGCGACGGGCTCGTAGACGCAGGTGTAGGTGACGCCGAGGATCGCGACCACGCCGATGGTGTTCTCGTCGACGTACTCGCGCAGTTGGTGCGCGCGCAGTCCCAGCGCGTCCTTCTCCAGGGGGACCTGGCGCAGCTCCACGTCGAAGTAGCGGGCGAACTTCTCCCAGCACACCTGGACCGGTCCGACGACCAGGTTGGGGCGGTCGGTGGGCTTGCCCTCGGCGCGGCGGCGCTCGCGCCAGCGCCACTTCAGGGCGAGTCCGCCGAGCATGCCGGCCTCGCTGGAGCCGGTGGTGGAGCAGCCGACGGTGGTGGCTCCGTCCGGGGCGTTCCAGAGGTCGGCGAGCATGTGGACGCAGCGGTCCTCGATCGCGGCGGTCTGCGGGTACTCGTCCTTGTCGACCATGTTCTTGCCGAGGCACTCGTCCATCAGCTGGTGCACCTCGGCCTCCGCCCAGGTGGTGCAGAAGGTCGCCAGGTTCTGCGAGGCGTTGCCGTCCAGACTCAGCTCGTCGTGGATCAGGGCCCGGACCGCGCGGGCGTCGGACACGCCCTCGGGCATCCGGTACTTCGGCAGCGCCCGCTCGCTGATGGGCAGGGTGTACACGTCGTCTTCGGGGCCCGGCTCCGGGCGGCTGGTCTTGTGCAGGGCCATCGGGTCGAACCCCCGGGTCGTGGGACGTCACGGCGGGCGGGCCGGGGGCGTACCCGAGCGGCACAGGTGGAGGGACAGCGACTCGCGCCCGGCCTCCCTCAGTCGGAAATCTCGCACACGGCCCGGTCCGGCGCCCGCCGAGCGCGCCCGGATGACGCCACGCGGGACTCCCTGCCGGTCGCCGCCCGCGGTCAAGGACCGGGGCACGGGGGCTCGCCGGGGACTCCGTCCGCGCCTCCCGGCTCGCGCCGCGCCGCGTTCTCCGGCTCACCCGGCCGACAGCACCATCCGCCGGGCGAAGTTGCGGTACCCGAGGCGTTCGAAGGCGGCGGCCATCGGGTGGTTCGTGAGGTCGGTGTCCGCCCGGACGACGTCGGCGCCCGCCTCTTCGGCGAGGATGCGGGTGGTCTCGGCGAGCAGGTCGTCGACGTAGCCGTGGCCGCGCTGCTCGGGCAGGACGCCCAGGTAGCCGACGACGTGCGAGCCGCTGTTGCGGGAGGGCAGCGCGAAGCCGGCCGGGCGGCCGTCGAAGTCCTCGGCGACCCGCCACCAGGTGCGCTCGCCCGCCATCACGTCACGGTAGAACGCGACGTCGGCACGGGCCTGCGCCTCGGCGCCCACCGCCGCGGCCGCGGTGCGGGACGCGGCGTCGAGCGTGCCGTCGAGCACCCGGCGGAACAGGGCGACGAAGACCTCGTCGTCGGCCTCGGGGCGCAGGCGCAGCCGGCGGGGCGGCGTGGGGACGCCGTTCGCGCGGGTCCACTCGTAGCGCAGCCGTTCGACCGCCGTGGTGAGGCCGGCGCGCCCGGCCGCCTCCTGCCGCCAGTCGAGGCCGGCGACGGCGTCCGGTCGCTCCCGCCAATCGGCGGGGAGAAGTAGGTGGAAATCCGGCGGGGTCCCCCCGAAAGCGGCGTGGGCGGCGTCGAGGAGCCCGGCGACGACGTCCGTGCGGGCGGGGGACGCGACGGCGTTCAGGGTGTCGAGCGCGCCGGGTCGCTCGTCACCGGGGCTGCCCCACCACACCGCCACGGCGTGCGGCTCACCGGCCTCCTCCGCGACCCACGTCCACTCCGGCCGGTACTCGCCCGTGGCGAGCCTCTTCCGGAAGACGTCCGCGTCCGCCCAGACGCCCACCTCGCCGGCGGGCAGCAGCGCGAGGACACGGTCGAGGTCTGACTCGGCCAGGGTGCGGTGGATCACGAGGCCTCCGGGGTCGGCGCGGGCGTACGCCATTTTGGCGTGCCCATGAGCGCGGTCCGCAACAGGTTTGTCACGCCGGTGCGTAGACGCGGTGCGGCGCCAGGGCCTACGGTCCCGGGGCAGCCAAGCCCTGGAGTGCCGGATGCGCCGTAGCGCCTCGCCCCTCTCCCTGGTCCTGCTGGGCCTGGGTGTCTTCCTGCTCGTCCTCGCGCCGATGCTGGCGTGGTACGTCAAGCCACGCGCGGCCGTGACCCCGGTCGACATCGACGTGACCGCCGTCTATGAGGGCACGGGCAGCTATTTCGACGTCGCGGAGGCCGAGACGCTCCGCGACCGGCCCGTCACCGTCACCCAGCGGGTGCGCGGCGACGTCGGTGACAGCGAACGCAGTGGCCACGCCGTGTGGGACGTGGTGACCACGGTCGACACGGAGAAGTCGCTGCCCGCCGCCGACCCGCACGACGCCTTGGACTTCTCCACGGCCCGCTGGGTCACCGACCGCCGGAGCAACCGGCCCGCGCACTGCTGTCAGGAGCAGCCGTACCACGAGGGTGAGGCCTACCTGAAGTTCCCGTTCGACGTGCAGAAGCGCTCCTACCGCTGGTGGGACAGCCAGCTCGGCTCGGCGGTCACCCTCTCCTACCGGGGCACCGAGGAGATCCGCGGCTACCAGGGGTACGTCTTCACGGGCACCGTGCCGCCCACGAAGATCGGCACCCGTCAGGTCCCGGGCGCCCTCGTCGGACGGCCCGAGGCCTCTCAGGTGTTCGCCGAGGAGTGGTACGCCAACCACGGCATCAAGCTGGTCGTCGACCAGCCCACGGGCCGCGTCCTGTACGCCCAGCTGGGCCCCCGCCAGACCCTGCGCGCCCCGGGTGCCGAGAAGGACGCCGTGGTCCTGCTGGACGTGGAGAGGCTCAGTCACACCCCGGCCACGCAGAAGTTCGCGGTCGACAAGGCGAAGGCGGACAGCGCCCAACTGCGCGCGGTCGGCCACACGGTCCCGATCGGCGCGGCCGCCGCGGGGTTCGTCCTCGCGGTCGTGGGCGGGGTGCTGGTGGTACGGGGGCGGAGGCGGCCCGCGGACGAGCGGTGACCCACCCGCCCCAAGGGCCGCCCCCGGTGGCCCGTCAGGCTCCGCAGGAGCGGAGGAACCTGCGGGTGCGCACCGCGATCGGCAGCGGCTTGTCCGGCTCGCAGGGGTACATGTCCTGCTCGACGATCGCGAACAGGTCCACGCCCAGCTTCTGGGCGGCGGTGAGCACCGGCCCCAGCTCCGGCACCCCGGACGGCGGCTCGCACATCACCCCGCGCTGCACGGCGGGCCCGAACGGCACCTCGTTCGCGACGACGTCGGCGAGGATCTCCGGGTCGACCTGCTTGAGGTGCAGATAGCCGATGCGCTCGCCGTACGTCTCGATCAGCTTGACGCTGTCGCCGCCGCAGTAGGCGTAGTGCCCGGTGTCCAGGCAGAGCTGCACCAGCCCGGAGTCGGTGGAGTCGAGGAAGCGCTCGACGTGCGCCTCGGTGTCGATGTGGGTGTCGGCGTGCGGGTGCACGACGATGTCGAGGCCGTAGGTCTCCTTGACCTCGTGCCCGAGGCGCTCCATGCCCTTGGTCAGGTGCGCCCACTGCTCGCCCGTCAGCTCCGGCGGCTCCAGGATCTCGGCGGTCTTGTCGTCCCGCCAGAATGACGGGATGACCACGAGGTGCCCGGCGCCCATCGCCTGGGTGAGGGCGGCGACCTGGCTGACGTGCTCCCAGGTGGAGTCCCAGACGGACGGGCCGCGGTGCAGGCCGGTGAAGACGGTGCCGGCCGACACCTTCAGACCGCGGCGGTCCACCTCCTCGGTGAGCCGGGCCGGGTCGGTCGGCAGATAGCCGTAGGGGCCCAGCTCGATCCACGAGTAGCCGGCCTCGGCGACCTCGTCCAGGAAGCGTTCCCAGGGCACCTGCTGGGGGTCGTCGGGGAACCAGACGCCCCAGGAGTCGGGCGCCGAGCCGACCCGGATGCGGTCGAGGGCGGGGGTGTCGGCCATGTCAGGAGGTCCCTTCGGAAGAGGCGGCCGGGGAGGCGGCGGAGGCCGGGGTGTCCTTGGAGGGCGGCCCGGAGAGGTCCGCCGCCTCGGGCAGTTCCTCGACGTCGACGCCCCGCACCTGCGCCAGCTCGTGTTTGAGCGCGGCGAGTTCCGTGCCGCCGGCCATGTGGTTGGTCAGCTCCTCCAGGCTCACCTCGCTGCGGTCGGCGCTCAGTTCGAGGGTGCCGAGGCGCAGCACGCTGAAGTGGTCGCCGACCATGTACGCGTGGTGGGGATTGTGGGTGATGAAGATGACGCCGAGGCCACGGTCACGGGCGGCGGCGATGTATTTCAGGACCACGCCGGACTGCTTGACGCCGAGGGCGGCCGTCGGCTCGTCCAGGATGAGCACGCGGGCGCCGAAGTGCACGGCGCGGGCGATGGCGACGCACTGGCGCTGGCCACCGGACAGCGTGCCGATGGGCTGCTCCAGGTCGTCGAGGACGATTCCCATGTTGCGCAGTTCCTCGTCCGCGGTCCGCTTCATGCGGGCGATGTCGAGGCGGCGCAGCGGCCAGGGCCCCTTGGTGAGCTCGGAGCCGAGGAAGAAGTTCCGCCAGACGGGCATCAGCGGGACCGTCGCGAGGTCCTGGTAGACGGCGGCGATGCCCTTGTCGAGGGCCTCGCGGGGGGTGGCGAAGCGCACCGGCTCGCCGTCCACGAGGAACTCGCCCTCGGTGTGCTGGTGCAGCCCGGAGACGATCTTGATGAGGGTGGACTTGCCCGCGCCGTTGTCGCCGAGGACGCACGTGACCTTGCCGGGGTGGACCGCGAGGTCGACGCCGTGCAGGGCGCGGATGTTGCCGTAGGACTTGCCGGCGCCGCGCAGTTCGACGAGGGCCCCGGCGCCCTGGAGCGCGGCGTCCTGGAGCACAGCTCCGTGGGTGGTGGTCATGGCGGTCACCTCCGGGTCGCGGTGCGCTGCACCCACAGATTGATGAGGACGGCACCGAGCAGCATCACACCGAGGAAGGCCTTGAACCAGTCGGGGTTCCATCCCGCGTAGACGATGCCCTGCTGGACCATGCCGAACATGAAGGCGCCGAAGACCGGGCCGATGGCGGAGCCGTGGCCGCCGGTCAGGAGGCAGCCGCCGATGACGGCCGCGGCGATGTAGATCAGCTCCTGGCCGACGCCCTCGCCGGACTGGACGGTGTTGAAGGAGAACAGCTGGTGCATCCCGACGAACCAGGCTCCGAAGCCGACCAGCATGAACAGGGTGATCTTGGTGAAGGTCACCGGGACACCGACCGCCCGGGCGCTCTCCTTGTTGCCGCCGACAGCGAAGATCCAGTTGCCGTACTTGGTGCGCAGCAGCACCCAGGTGGCCAGGGCCGCGAAGACCAGCCACCACACCACGGTGATCTTCACCTGGACGCCGCCGACGTCGAAGGACGAGGCGAAGAGCGCCCTGGCCTGCTCGAAGCCGTCCATGGTGCTGATGTCGTCGGTGGCGACGTTGCCGGTGACCATCTTGGTGACGGCGAGGTTCACGCCCTGGAGGATCATGAACGTGCCGAGGGTGACCAGGAAGCTCGGCAACCCCGTCTTGACCAGGACCCAGCCGTTGAACGCGCCGATGCCGACCGTTACCACGAGCGCGACGATCACGCCCGTCCAGACGTTCAGGGTCAGCTGGTAGCTGAGCATGGCCGCCGTGAGCGCCGAGGTGATCACGGCGACGCCGGCCGACAGGTCGAACTCGCCGCCGATCATCAGCAGGGCCACGGGCAGCGCCATGATGCCGATGGTGGATGCCTGGTAGAGGACCGTGGCCATGGAGCCGCCCTGGCGCAGCGAGGGCGCGGCGATCAGGAAGAAGACGAACACGGCGGCCGCGCCGAGGAAGACGCCGACCTCGGGCCGGGCGAGCAGCCTCAGCACCAGCGGCCGCTCCCGGGTGCGTCCGTCGCCCGGCCTGGCGCCGGGGTCCGGCGGTGTCGCCACCGCCGGCGCGGCCTGCTGGGCCATACCCATCACCGGGTCCCCTTCGCGGCGAACTCGGCGATGCGCTCGACGTTGGCCTTGTCGACGAACGCCGGCCCGGTCAGCACGGGCTGCTCACCGCCACCGCTGTAGTTGCCGTTGTTCTTGTACAGCCACAGCCCGTCGACCGCCAGGTACCCCTGGAGGTAGGGCTGCTGGTCGACGGCGAACTGGATGTCGCCGCGCTCGATGGCGCCGGTCAGGTCCTTGTTGAGGTCGAAGGTGGCGACCTTGGCCTTGCTGCCCGCCTCGGACACCGACTGCACGGCGGTCATCGCGAAGGGGGCGCCGAGGGCCACGACGTAGTCGATGGCGTCGTCCTGCTTGAGCTTGGCGGTGATCGTCGACTTCACGGAGGGCATGTCGGTGCCGTTGACGTTGAGGGTCTCCGTGGTGCCCTCGAACGTCTTCTTCACCCCGTCGCAGCGCTGCGTGAGACCGACGTTGCCCTGCTCCTGGATCACGCAGACGGCCTTCTTCGCGCCCTCCTCGTTGAGCCGCTTGCCGAGCGCCTCGCCGGCCACGTTCTCGTCCTGCCCGAAGAACTCCATCAGGCCGAGCTGCTTCCAGTCGCTCACACCGGAGTTGAGGCCGACGACCGGTATCCCGGCCTGCTCGGCCTTGCCGAGGACTCCCTTGAGTGCGTCCGGCTTGGCGAGGGTGACGGCGATGCCGTCGACCTTCTGGTCGATGGCGTTCTGGACCAGGTTGGCCTGGTTGCCGGCGTTGGGGTCGGCGGAGTAGACGAGCTTGATGTTGTCCTTGGCGGCGGCGGCCTCGGCGCCCTTGCGCACGATGTCCCAGAAGGTGTCGCCGGGCGCCTGGTGGGTGACCAGAGCGACCGTCATCCGGGGCGTGGTGGCCTTGCCCGCCGAGGCGCCGTCCGCTCCCTCCTCGGCCTTCTTGCCGCCGGAGCTGCTGGAGCAGCCGGCGAGGACCAGGGCCGCCGCCGCTGCCACGGCCAGGGCGGAAGTGATTCTGCGAGAGCGGTCCATCTTTCCTGCACCTCACTGTGCGATGGGGGAAAGGCTGTTGTTGGGACGGGATCAAATCCCCTGGCGCGCTCACTGTCAATACTTTGTTAAGACATCATTTCACAAGCAGGTCCTAATGTTAGAACAAACTGCTACGGTGTGGACCGGGAGGGACGCCATGACCAGTACTGTCTCCGGGCTCGCCGCCGTGCACTTCGCACTCGACCGCACCAGCCCCGTGCCGCTCTACCACCAGCTCGCCCAGCAGCTGGAGGCGGCCATCGAGAGCGGGATCCTCACTCCGGGCAACCAGCTGGGCAACGAGATCGACCTGTCGGTGCGCCTCGGCCTGTCCCGGCCGACCGTCCGCCAGGCCATCCAGTCCCTGGTCGACAAGGGCCTGCTGGTCCGCCGCCGGGGCGTCGGCACCCAGGTGGTGCACAGCAAGGTGAGACGCCCGCTGGAGCTGAGCAGTCTCTACGACGACCTGGAGGCGGCCGGGCAGCAGCCCACCACACAGGTGCTCCGTAACGAGCCCGTGCCGGCCGCCGCGGACGTCGCGGCCGCCCTCGCCGTGCCCGAGGGCGACGAGGTCACCGTCCTGGAACGGCTCCGCTTCACCCACGGCCGCCCCGTGGCGTTCCTGTGCAACTACCTGCCCGCGGGCCTGCTCCCGCCGGACACCGGCCGGCTGGAGACGACCGGCCTTTACCGCATGCTGCGCACCGCCGGTGTCACCCTGCACAGCGCCCGCCAGACCATCGGCGCCCGCAGCGCCACCGCCGAGGAGGCCGCCCGCCTCGACGAGAAGAAGGGCGCCGCGCTCCTCACGATGCAGCGCACGGCCTACGACGACACCGGCCGTGCCGTGGAGTACGGGACGCACATCTACCGCGCGTCCCGGTACGCCTTCGACTTCCAGCTCCTGGTACGGCCCTGACGTCAGTGCGCGGCGTCCAGCCGGGCCCGCTGATCCGCCGTCAACTCCAGTTCCACGGCACGGAGGTTCTCCTCCAGTTGGGCCACCGACGAGGCTCCGGCCAGCGGGACGACCGGCAGTTCCGCGCCCACCTGCCAGGCCAGCACCACCTGGCCCACGGTGGCCCCGGTCTCCCGCGCGACCTCGCGCAGCACCGCGAGCCGGGCGGGAGTGCCGGGGTGGGCGTAGTCGGAGGGCAGCGGCTTGTCCTCGCGCGCGTACGCCCCGCCCAGCAGCGGTGAGTAGGCGACGAGCGTCAGGTTCGGCTCGGCCCGCAGGTAGCCGAGGAGTTCGGCGCCCGCGTGGCCGAGGCTGCCGTCGGGGAAGAGGTCGCTCGGGACGTCGAACCGAGGGCGCAGATGGCTGTGCTGGTACTGGAGGACCTCGTACCCGGGCAGTCCGGCCGCGGCGGCGAGGGCGCGGGCCCGTTCCACCCGCCATATCGCCTGGTTGCTGACCCCGAGCAGCCCGACCGTGCCCTCCTCGACCAGGGCGGCGAACCCCTCGACGGTCTCCTGCTGGGGGACGGTGGGGTCGTCGATGTGGGCGTACAGCAGGTCCAGCCGCTCCACGCCGAGCCGCTCGCGGCTGCGCTCGGCCGCCTCGCGGATCACCTTCGCCGACAGTCCCTCCGGGTTGTCGGTGTAGCTGGTGCCGGGGGCGAGGGGACGGGCGCCGAGCTTGGTGGCGACGACCACCTCGTCGCCGATCCCGCGGCTGCGCCGCCACCGGCCGAGGAGTTCCTCGCTGTGGCCGCCCTGGCCGCCGTCCACCCAGAAGGCGTAGTTGTCCGAGGTGTCGATGAAGGTGCCGCCGGCCTCGACGTAACGGTCGAGGACGGCGTAGGAGGTCCGCTCGTCCGTGAGCGAGCCGAAGAGCATGGCGCCGAGGGCGAGGACGCTGACCTCGCGGCGGTGCCGCGGATCGGTGCCGATGGTGCGGTACTTCATGGTGATGCCTCCCGTTCGCGCCCGGTTGTCCGGGGCACGAACGGGAGTCTTCAGGCTGAAGCGCGCTTCAAGTCAAGGAAGTCGCGGCTACCGCTTGGCGAACGGCCCTTCCAGGGCGGCCCACTGCAACAGCATGATGGTCTTGCCGTCGGCGATCTCGCCGGTGCGGATCATCTCCAGGGCCCTGCGGAAGGGCAGTTCGAGGATCTCGATGTCCTCGCCCTCCTCGCCGAGCCCGCCACCCTCGTGGGTGCGGGTCGACGGCCCGTAGGCGGCGGCGTAGAAGCTGACGCGCTCGGTGACCGAGCCGGGGCTCATGTAGATGTCGAAGACGTGCTGGACGGCGTCGATGGTGTGCCCGGTCTCCTCGACCACCTCACGCCGCACCGCCTCCTCCGGGTGCTCGTCGTCGTCGTCGAGCAGCCCGCCGGGCGTCTCGATCAGCATGCCGTCGGGGTGCCCGTTCACGTACACCGGGAAGCGGAACTGGCGGGTGAGCAGCACGGTCTCGCGGTCGGCGTCGTACAGCAGCATCGTGGCGCCGTTGCCGCGGTCGTGCGTCTCGCGCTCCTGGGTGCTCCAGGTGCCGTCGGCGTGCCGGAAGTCGAAGGTGGTCGTGCGCTCCACGTACCAGTGACTGGAGAGCAGTTTCACGTCCCGCACCCGCACGCGCGGGTTGCCGCTCAGGTCGCGACCGGTCCGGTCGAGCCCGGTGCGGCCGCGGCGGTCCGGGGTGTCGACACCGGCGGTCATCGGGCACCGCCCGGACGGAAGGGGATGAACTCGTTGGTCATGCTCCCGCTTGTACCATCCGGCCCCGTGAACCGACGGAAAAGGGGCCATCGAAACGATGACCCCTCGCCGAACCGTCGGGACGACAGGATTTGAACCTGCGACCCCTTGACCCCCAGTCAAGTGCGCTACCAAGCTGCGCCACGTCCCGGTGCGCCTCGCCGCGGACAACCGCGTGACGGCGCGCTCAGTACTTTACCCCACACCCCCGGACGCGCCGAAGCGGGACCGCAGGCGCGACAATCGCCGTATGGGCAGCACACCGGAAGGACGGGGCAGCAGCGCTCGGGACCGCGACAGCGAGGGCCGCGCCCGCAACGCACGGCCACGCGACGGGCTCGGACGGCCGCTGCCGTACGACGCGCAGGGCGTGGACCGGCAGCCGGAGGGGCTCGTGCGGACGCCCCCGGAGACGGTCGCCGAGGCACAGACCCTGCTCGACGCGGGCAAGCCCTTCCACGCGCACGAGGTCTTCGAGGACGCCTGGAAGTCGGGCCCCCACGAGGAACGCACCCTGTGGCGCGGCCTGGCCCAGCTGGCCGTGGGCCTCACCCACGCGGCCCGCGGCAACACGACGGGCGGGTCCCGGCTGCTGCGCCGCGGGGCGGGTGCGATCGAGGAGTGGGCGGCACACACCGGCCGTAAACGGCCCCACGACCTGGACCTGCCGGGGCTGGCCCGGTGGGCGCGGACGCTGGCCGACGACCTGGAGCACGGCGTGACGGTGGACGCCGGGGCGCGGGCGCCAGGGTTGCGGGGGGCGTGAGAGCCCCTGGCCCCCGCGTGCCCGAGGAGGCGGTGGGTCCGCTGTCGGCGGGGTGCGGCAGACTCGGGGCGTGCGAAAGATTCATGTCATCGGTATCGGCGCGGGCGACCCCGACCAGCTGACCCTTCAGGCGGTCAGGGCGCTGCGGAGCACGGACGTGTTCTTCCTGCTCGACAAGGGCGAGGTGAAGTCCGACCTCACCCGGCTGCGCAAGGACATGCTCGACGCGCACCTGAGGCAGGGGACGTACCGTCTGGTCGAGGCGCGTGACCCGGACCGGGACCGGAGCGCGGGCGGCGCGGCGTACTCACCGGCCGTCGGGGACTGGCGCAGCGCCCGTGCCGGAATCTACGAGCAGCTGATCGCCGAGGAATTGGGCGAGGACGAGAGCGGCGCCTTCCTGGTGTGGGGCGACCCGGCGCTGTACGACAGCACGCTCGGGATCCTGGAGGAGGTCCGTGCCCGCGGCACGGTGCACTTCGAGTACGACGTCGTGCCCGGCATCAGCAGCGTCTCGGCGCTGGTGGCCCGGCATCGCACGGGGCTGAACCGGGTCGCCCGGCCGGTGCAGATCACCACGGGCCGGCGGCTCGCCGAGGGCTTCCCCGAGGGCGTGGACGACGTGGTCGTGATGCTCGACGCCCACCAGACCTTCCGGCAGTACGCCGACCAGGACATCGACATCTACTGGGGCGCCTACATCGGCACGCCGGACGAGATCCTCGCCTCGGGCCCGATCGCGCAGGCGGCCCCCCGCATCGAGCGGCTGCGCGCCGAGGCGCGGGAGCGCAAGGGCTGGATCATGGACACGTATCTGCTGCGCCGGAACCCGGACGGCCAGTAGCCTCCGGCGGCCCCGGGGCCCGAGGGGACCGCGCCCGAAGGGGGCCGTGGAGCGGCAGGCGCTCACGTCCGGCACCGTCACGGCCGCTTTCTTGCGCTGCCCGCCGGCGCCGCTTCGGCTGCCGGACACCGCAGCGTCATACCGGGCGGGCACGTTTCGCCCGTCCCCACCTGTCTCGCCTTGCATCCGTCCGCCCCGCTCTTTCGGGCGTGATGCGAAAGGACGACGTACGCCGTGTCCCTGGTACCGCCGGCCGCCGCTCTCCCCAGCGCGCTCGCCACCGCCGCCCCCGTCCGCTCCCCCTCCGCCGAACGCCTCTCCCGCCTGTCCCGTCACGGCCTCACCGCGCTGCCGCTGCTGCTGATCGGCGGCTGGGCCGTCGTCGACTGGCACTCCGTGCGCGACGGCGCCGCCCGGCTGGCCGCCGCCGACCCGGGCTGGCTGCTCGCGGCCCTGTCCCTGACCTGCCTCGGCTGGCCGGCCGCCGCGCTGGTACGGCAGGGCGCCATCCCCGAGCGGCTGCCGCCGGGGCTGCTGATCGCCTCGCAGTTCGCCGCCGGCGCCGCCAACCACGTGCTCCCCGCCGGCATCGGAGCCCACGCGGTGACCCTGCGCTTCCTCCAGAGCCAGGGCATACCCCTGGCCCGGGGCACCGCGTCCCTCGCGCTGTACTCGCTGGTCAAGCCGGTGACGAAGACGGCGGTGCTGATCGTCTTCCTCGTGGCCCTCCCCGGCATGCTGCACCTCGGCGAACTCGTCCCCGACGACAGCACCCTCCTGCTGGTCGCCGCCGGCGTGGGCGCCGCCTTCGTCGTGGCCGGCTGCCTGCCGGCCGTCGTCCCCGCCCTGCGCCGCCCGGCGGTCTGCGCACTGCGAACCGCCCTCACCGACGCCCGCGTCCTGCACACCCGGCCCAGCCGTGTCCTCGCCCTCTGGGGCGGGGCCGCCGCGATCCCGCTGCTCCAGGGCAGCGTGATCGCCACCGTCGGCTTCTCACTCGGGCTGGAGCTGTCCTGGGCTCAGGTCGTCTTCGCGCTGCTCATCGCCGGCACGGCGGTCGGCGCCGTGCCCGCGCCGGGCGGGATCGGGCCGGTGGACGCGGCGCTGGTGTTCACCATGGCCGCGTTCGGCGCGCCGGTGGGCCTGGCGACGGCGACCGTCGTCGCCTACCGCGTGCTGACGGTGTGGGTGCCGCTGCTGCCGGGAGCACTGGTGCTGTCGGCGTTGGTGCACCGCAAGATCCTCTGAGTCCCGCTAACCGGCCCCGAGCCACGCCAGGGCACCCGGCACGTCCGGTACGGCCGCTGCGTCCTGCGGCAGCGGCGGGCGCCGCACGACGACGACGGGAACGCCGAGTTCCCGGGCCGCCGTGAGCTTGGCGGCCGTCGCCGCTCCCCCGCTGTCCTTGGTGACGATCACGTCGATCCGGTGCTCCCGCAGCAGCGCCGACTCGCCGTCGACGGTGAACGGGCCGCGGGCGAGGACCAGTTCGACGTCCGGGGGCATCGGCGGCTCGGGCGGTTCCACGGACCGTACGACGAAGTGCTGCTCGGCCAGCCGGGCGAAGGCGGCCACGCCCAGGCGGCCGGTGGTGAGGAACACCCGGCGACCGAGCCGCGGCAGCAGCTCCGCGGCCGCTTCCAGGGAGGCGACCGCGTGCCAGTCGTCCCCCGGCCCCGGCCGCCAGCCAGGACGGCGCAGCACGACGGCCGGAACGCCGGACAGGGCGACGGCACGGACCGCGTTCGCGGTGATCGCCTCGGCGAAGGGATGGGTGGCGTCGACGACGGCGGACACGTCGTGCGCGCGCAGCCACTCGGCCAGCCCCTCGGCGCCACCGAACCCGCCGATCCGCACGTCACCGTCGACCGCAGCCGGCCGCGCCACACGCCCCGCGAGGGACGTGGTGACCCGTACCCCAGCACGGGCCGTCAGCGCTGCGGCGAGCTCGCGGGCCTCGGTGGTGCCGCCGAGGATCAGGACATGACGGCTCAGGACGTGACCGGACATGCGTCGAGCGTACGAGGTCCGGTGGCCGGCCTGCCGCGGGCCGGACCAGCTAGCGCAGCAGCAGCTGCACGCCGCCCACCACCGTCGCCGCGATCACCAGCCGCTCGAACAGCCGCTGGTCGATCCGGTGCACGGCCCATTTGCCGAGGACGGCGCCGGGCACCACGAACAGCACGAGCGCGGCGTCCAGCAGCAGCGACCGGCCGTCGATCAGCCCGAGCCCCGCGCTGAAGGGCACCTTGGACACGTTGACGATCAGGAAGAAGAACGCGGACGTGCCAAGGAAGCCCAGCTTCCGGAAGCCCGCTGACAGCAGGTACATCGACATCACCGGGCCGCCGGCGTTGGCGACCATCGTGGTGAAGCCGCCGAGGACGCCGTACGACCGGGCCTTGATCCGGCCCGGCCTGCTGCTCACCGAGTCCGGCTCCTCGTCCGTCGGCTCCCCCGCGCGGCGGCGCCACGACGTCACGCCCGCCATCAGCAGCAGGATCGCCCCGATCGAGGTCCGTACGATCCCGTCGTCGGCCCACACCAGGAACAGCGTGCCGAGCACGACGCCCGCAGCGACCGCCGGGAACAGCCGCCACAGCGTCGGCCAGTGGGCGTGCCGCCGGTAGGTGAGGACCGCGAGCACGTCCCCGGCGATGAGGATCGGCAGCAGCACCCCGGTGGAGGCGCGGGCCGGCAGCACCGCCGCGAAGATGGCGAGGCTGACCGTGTTGGCCCCGCTCACGGCGGTCTTGGAGAAGCCGACCAGGAGCGCGGCGAAGGCGAGGGCGGCGAACTCCCAGCCGGTGATGTGCCAGAGCGTCATCGTGTCCATGCGGACACCGATGCTATGCCCATGCATCTGGCCGCCGTAAGGAGCGTCCCGCCGGACGGCCCCGGCCCGGCTCCGCCGTCCCCGCTCGCCGCTACCCGCTACCCGCTACCCGCTACCCGACGTACCGTGTCCGCAGCTCCCGCTTCAGCACCTTCATGCTCGGTCCCAGCGGCAGCGCGTCCGTGATCTCCACGCGCCTCGGGTACTTGTGCCGGCCCAGGTGCTCCTTGGACCACTCGGTGACCCCGGCGGCGTCGAGCTCCACGCCCGGGGCCGGTACGACCACCGCGCACACCTCCTCGCCGTGCAGGTCGTCCGGCAGGCCGATCACGGCGGCCTGGGCGATGCCGGGGTGCCGCATCAGCACCTCCTCGACCTCGCGCGGGTAGACGTTGAAGCCGCCGCGGATGACGACGTCCTTCTTTCGGTCGACGATCCGGAGGAAGCCGTCCTCGTCCTTGGTGCCGAGGTCGCCGGTGCGGAACCAGCCGTCGACGAGCGCCTCGGCGGTGGCCTCGGGGCGGCCGAGGTAGCCGGAGAAGACGTTGTGGCCCCGGATGACGACCTCGCCGAGCTCGCCCGCCGGCAGCATCTCGATCCGCCCCTCCACCTCCGCGCGGGCGATCTCCGCCTCCACGCCCCACAGCGGATGCCCGATGGTGCCGGGCCGGGTGCCGAACACGGGCTGGTTCACGGTCGCCGTCGGTGAGGTCTCCGACAGCCCGTACCCCTCGTGGACGACCGCTCCGAACGCCTCCTCGAACCGCTCCAGGACGGCCACGGGCAGCGAGGCGCCGCCGGAGACGCACACCCGCAGCTCGGGCAGCACATCGACCCCGGCGGCCGCGGCCACCAGGGACACGTACATGGTCGGCACCCCGTGGAAGGTGTTGACCCGCTCCTTCACCATGAGCTCGATCGCCCGCGCCGCGTCGAAACGCGGCATCAGCACGAGCGTCGCCCCGGCCCGCCAGGTGGAGTTGAGGGAGACGGTCTGCCCGAAGGCGTGGAACAGCGGCAGCGCGCCGAGCGCGATGTCGTCGCGGCGGACGTCGTTGGCGTCGAACGCGTTGACCGTCGCGTTCATCACGAGGTTGAAGTGGCTGAGCACGGCGCCCTTGGGGACGCCGGTGGTGCCGCTGGTGTAGAGCACGACCGCCGGGTCGTCGGCCTCACGGGTCACGTACGTCGGCAGCGGCTCGGCGACCGCCGCGAGCCGGTCGAACCCGGCGCCCAGGGTCACTGCCGGGACACCCGCGCCCAGCGCGGCGGTGGTGCCGGTCTCCGCCTGCGCCGGGTGGCACAGCAGCAGGCTCGCGCCGCTGTCCCGCAGTACGTGCTCGACCTCTTCCGCCGACAGCAGCAGATGGACGGGGACGACGACCGCGCCCGCCGCCGCGACGGCGTAGTACGCGGTCGGGAACTCGACCGTGTTGGGCGCCATCAGCGCGACCCGGTCGCCGGGCCGGACGCCGAGCCCGGCGAGGGCGCCGGCCCGGGCCAGGGCCCGCCGCCACACCTGCGCGAAGCTCAGCCGCAGGTCACCCTCGACGAGGGCGGTGTGGTCCGGGCGGCGCCGGGCGTTCTCGGCGAGGATGACGGCGAGGTTGAGGGTGGCCATGGGCGACTGCTCCGTTTCCTGACTGCGGCTCGGGCTGCGGCTGCGCGGTGTGTGCGCTAATGCCTCTCCACCAGCACCGCGCTCCCCTGCCCCACGCCCACGCACATGGTGGCCAGCCCGCGCCCGGCGCCCGTGCGGCGCATCCGGTGCAGCAGGGTGGTCAGGATGCGGGCGCCGGAGCAGCCGAGGGGGTGGCCGAGGGCGATGGCGCCGCCGCTCGGGTTGACCAGCTCGGGGTCGATGCCGAGCCGGTCCACGCAGGCGAGGGCCTGCGCGGCGAACGCCTCGTTGAACTCGGCCTCCTCGATGTCGCCGACGCCCCACCGGGCACGCCCCAGCACCTTCTGCGTGGCGGGCACCGGGCCGATGCCCATCACGTCGGGGTGCACGCCGGCCGAGGCCCCGGCGACGTAGCGGCCCATGGACTCCAGCCCCAGCTCGTTGAGTGCCTCCTCGCTGACCAGCAGGAGTCCCGCGGCACCGTCGTTCATGGGGGAGGCGTTGCCCGCCGTCACCGTGCCGCCCTGGCGGAACACGGGCTTGAGGCGGGCCAGCTTCTCGTACGACGTGTCCTCACGGACGCACTCGTCGCTGTCGACCACCACACCGTCGGGGCGGCGCACGGGCAGGAGTTCGTCGTCGAAGTGGCCGTTCTTGCGGGCGTCGGCGGCCAGCCGGTGGCTGCGCAGCGCGAACTCGTCCTGGCGTTCGCGCGGGACCTCGTAGCGCTCGGCGACCTCCTCCGCGGTCTCTCCCATGGCCAGCAGGCCGTGCAGTTCCTTCATCGCCGGGTTGACCAGCCGCCAGCCGAGCCGGGTGTCGACGGTCTCGATGCGGTGCGGCAGGGCCTCGTCGGGGCGGGGCAGCACGAAGGGGGCGCGGCTCATGGACTCGGAGCCGCCCGCGAGCACGACGTCGGCCTCGCCCGCGGATATGGTGCGGGCCGCGAGGGTGATCGCTTCGAGGCCGGAGGCGCACAGGCGGTTGACGGTGGCGCCGGGAACGGACTCGGGGAGGCCGGCGAGCAGGGCGGCCATCCGGGCGACGTTGCGGTTGTCCTCGCCGGCCTGGTTGGCGGCGCCCCAGTAGACGTCGTCGACGCGGGCCGGGTCGAGCGCGGGCACATCGGCGACGAGCCCGCGCAGGACCGCCGCGGCGAGGTCGTCGGGACGTACCGAGGAGAGGGCTCCGCGCAGCTTGCCGATGGGGGTGCGGCGGGCGGCCGCGAAGTGGACGGGACGCACGACAGGACTCCTGACCGGGAGCTGGATCAGCAGCCCCGAGGGTTAATTAGCACTGCTAGTTTTGGACTATAGCTCCCCGCGCCCCGCCCTGGGAAGATCTCCGGAAGCCTTCACCGACGCAGCCGGGGGATCCATGACCGACGCCCGTGAACACGTCCTCGACGGAACCCGGGGCACGATCACCGCCCGCGAGTGGCCGCATCCCGGGCCCGCCTTCGTCACCCTCGTCTCGCACGGCTACGGCGAGCACATCGGCCGGTACGAGCAGGTCGCCGAGGCGCTGCGGGCGCACGGGGCCGCCGTCTTCGGCCCGGATCACATGGGGCACGGGAGGTCCGCGGGCGAGCGCGTGCTGATCGAGGACTTCGAGGACGTGGTCACCGACCTGGAAACGGTCGCCGGGCTGGCCCGGGCGGCCTACCCGGGCCTGCCGCTCGTCCTGGTCGGCCACTCCATGGGCGGCCTGATCGCGGCGCGCCACGCCCAGCGCCACGGCGGCCGCCTGGCCGCGCTCGTGCTCTCCGGGCCCGTGATCGGCACCTGGGAGACGCCCGGCCGGCTGCTCGCCCACGACGAGATCCCCGAGATCCCCGTCAGCCCGGCCGCGCTCTCCCGTGACCCCGCCGTGGGGGCCGCCTACGCCGCCGACCCGCTCGTCTGGCACGGCCCGATGAAGCGGCCGACGCTGGAGGCGTTCGCCCGGACCCTGGAGGACGTGGCCGCGGGCGGGGACGTGGGCGGACTGCCGGTGCTGTGGCTGCACGGCGACGACGACCGGCTGGTGCCGCTCGCCGGGAGCCGGGTCGGCGTGGAGCGGCTGAGCGGGGGCGACCTGACCGAACGGATCTATCCGGGCGCCCGTCACGAGGTCTTCCTGGAGACGAACGGGGCCGAGGTCCTCAGGGACACGACCCGGTTCCTGGACAGGGTGCTCGCGGGCTGAGAGATGCCCGTTTGCACCGGTTCGGCCGGGGCACCCGCGCCCGCATGGAGTGGTTGCGGCGAGCCGCCTGCGTGGACGAGGACCCCGAGTTGTTCTTCCCCGTGGGCACGACGGGACCGGCACTGAGGGACATCGCGGCCGCCAAGCGCGTCTGCGCCCGGTGCACGGTGATCAGCCAGTGTCTGCATTACGCACTGAACAGCGGGCAGACGTCCGGCGTGTGGGGCGGGACCGGCGAGAACGAACGCGCCGAACTGCTCCGTACATCGAGGACCAGGGACGACATGAGAGGGAGAAACGCACCATGACCGTCGTGAGGAGCACACTTCCCGACGACGCCCGGAGGGTCGCCACCGACGCGCTCCAGGAGACCCTGGTGGACCTGCTCGGACTGTCACTGACCGGCAAGCAGGCGCACTGGAACATCGTGGGACCCCGGTTCCGCTCGATCCACCTCCAGCTCGACGAGGTGGTCTCGGCCACCCGCGGCTTCGCCGACACGGTGGCGGAGCGCGCCGCGGCGCTGGGCACCTCGCCCGACGGCCGCCCCGAGACCATCGCCGCCCGTTTCTCGCTGCCCGGCCCCAAGGACGGCTGGCTGCGCGACGACGAGGTGGTCCAGGTGATGGTGGAGGCGCTGGAGGCGGCGATCGGCGGGCTGCGGTCGCGGATCGATACGACCGAGAAGGCCGACCCGGTCACGCAGGACCTGCTCATCTCCATCACCGCGGAGCTGGAGAAGCAACGCTGGATGTTCGAGGCGGAGAACGTCCCGCGCGACTGACCGCCGCCCAGCACCCCGTACGAAGGAAGGGCACCCATGACCGACGCCCTCGAACTCGAAGCGCTGTGGGAGGACTTCCATCGCGCGGTGAACATGACCTCGCAGGAACTGGCCGCCTGGCTGCGGGTCCGCGACGCCGACGAGCACGCGGAGCCGCTGCCGGAACGGGCCGGGACCCCCACCGGGCAGCACGTGCTCGCGATCCTGCAGAAGCGGCGCACCGATCTCACCGACGAGGACATCCAGGTGATGTACGACGTGGTGGACACGGTCGACGCGCAGGCGGACGTGGAGAGCGAGCCCGAGCCCGAACAGACGCGCCAACGGCACCAGCTGATGACGCTGGGCCACGACCCGCTCCGGCCATGAGCGGGGGTGAGGGGCGCGTCCTGAGCGAGCTGCTGAACGCGCACGGGCGGACGTACGCCGAGGAGGCGGGCATCCGGCTGGGGGACACGCCGCAGCCGCTGTACCGCCTCCAGGTGCTGTCCCTGCTGCTCAGCGCCCGCATCCGGGCCTCGGTCGCGGTCGCGACGGCGCGGGCCCTGCACGAGGCGGGGCTGCGCGACCCGCGGCGGATGGCCAGGGCGAGCCGGCAGGACCGGGTGGACGCCCTGGGCCGGGGCGGCTACCGGCGCTACGACGAGCGCACGGCCACCCAGCTCGGCGACGGCGCGGAGCTGCTCACCGAGCGGTGGGGCGGCGATCTGCGGCGGATGCGCGAGGAGGCCGGCGGCGAGGTCCCCGAACTGCGCCGGCTGCTCCGGGAGATCCCCGGCCTGGGGCCCGCGGGCGCCGACATCTTCCTGCGCGAGGCCCAGCGCGTATGGCCCGAGGCCGCTCCGTACCTGGACGCCAAGGCGCTGTCCGGGGCGGAACGGCTCGGTCTGCCGAAGGATCCCGGCCGGCTGGTGAAGCTCGCCGGTGACGCCGAACCGGCCGTGCTCGCCGCGGCGCTGGTGCGGGCGGCGCTGGACAAGGAGGTCGCCGAGGACAGCCTGCGCCGCGCCGCCTGACCCGCCTCGGCGGGCC